>NZ_CP113948.1:502500-805000 GCF_026810365.1 Flavobacterium praedii | reverse complement strand
GCTCGTTATAGGACTTAACCTGACACCTCACGGCACGAGCTGACGACAACCATGCAGCACCTTGTAAATTGTCTTGCGAAAAAACTGTTTCCAGTCCGGTCAATCTACATTTAAGCCTTGGTAAGGTTCCTCGCGTATCATCGAATTAAACCACATGCTCCACCGCTTGTGCGGGCCCCCGTCAATTCCTTTGAGTTTCATTCTTGCGAACGTACTCCCCAGGTGGGATACTTATCACTTTCGCTTAGCCACTGAGATCGCTCCCAACAGCTAGTATCCATCGTTTACGGCGTGGACTACCAGGGTATCTAATCCTGTTCGCTACCCACGCTTTCGTCCATCAGCGTCAATCCATTAGTAGTAACCTGCCTTCGCAATTGGTATTCCATGTAATCTCTAAGCATTTCACCGCTACACTACATATTCTAGTTACTTCCTAATAATTCAAGTCTAGCAGTATCAATGGCCGTTCCACCGTTGAGCGATGGGCTTTCACCACTGACTTACTAAACCGCCTACGGACCCTTTAAACCCAATGATTCCGGATAACGCTTGGATCCTCCGTATTACCGCGGCTGCTGGCACGGAGTTAGCCGATCCTTATTCTCACAGTACCGTCAAGACATTACACGTAATGTTGTTTCTTCCTGTGCAAAAGCAGTTTACAATCCATAGGACCGTCATCCTGCACGCGGCATGGCTGGATCAGGCTTGCGCCCATTGTCCAATATTCCTCACTGCTGCCTCCCGTAGGAGTCTGGTCCGTGTCTCAGTACCAGTGTGGGGGATCTCCCTCTCAGGACCCCTACCCATCGTAGCCATGGTAAGCCGTTACCTTACCATCTAGCTAATGGGACGCATGCTCATCTTTCACCGTTGTGACTTTAATAGTTCAACCATGCGGTTGTACTATACTATGAGGTATTAATCCAAATTTCTCTGGGCTATCCCTCTGTGAAAGGTAGATTGCATACGCGTTACGCACCCGTGCGCCGGTCTCTTGGTCCGAAAACCAATACCCCTCGACTTGCATGTGTTAAGCCTGCCGCTAGCGTTCATCCTGAGCCAGGATCAAACTCTTCATCGTATATTGTGCGCTTAATTAATTAAGCTATTATTATGCGACTCCAATTCTAGTGGTCTATTCTCAAATCTTTCGATTCTATTACTCTTATTCTTTTGTTTTAACATCTCTGTTAAAACGGCTGTCAATTCAATATGTCTAGGAACGTATTCTTATCGTTTAATCCGCTTTTCGTTGTCTCTCAAAGCGGGTGCAAAACTAACAATTCTTTTTGTAACTGGCAAGAACTTTTTGAAGTTTTTTTTGAAAAAAATTTTTCTCAATTTCTTCTCTTTTCTTATCAGCCTCTCAAGGAACGTTGCGCGTTTAGCGGGGTGCAAAAGTACTGCCTTAATTCACATTTACAAACCTTTTCTTTATTTAATTTCATTTTTTTTTAAAACTTTTTCTTAACAATCTAATAACGATTAATTTAGATTTTAGTCATTTTACAACATATTAAAGATTTTTCTTGCTTTTGTTGATTTTTTAGAAATATTAATATCTGAATCATGAAGCTTTTTATTAAATACATAGTATTATTTAGCATTTAACATCAACTTTATACATTATGTAAATATCAAGATAAAGTCGGATTATAATTTAGGATTAATATCCCGGTCAATACAGACATCAAATAATTCCTGAATTGTACTTATATATTAACATCGCTACTACAACGGATTTGATCCTATATATAGTTCTTGGATATTCTAATAAAAACATATATCGAATTAAGAAAAATTCAAACTTAACATTTGCTTTTTTTTATTACTAGCCAAACTATATCAAAACCATAGTTACTTATATAAGTTAAACATATATGTAAAAAATTTAAAAGGATTCGAACTAGTATTAAACTAAAGAACATAACGAATTATCAATCACAACCATTGATCATTTTATTGAACAAATAAAGACATCAAAATGTATACTTTGAAAGCTTCTTTAAATTATGATGGGCGGTAAAGAATTCAAACCATAAAATTTATTTCAATATCATCACCTAATTTTTATGTACATATTTCTTTTTAAGCATATTAACCACAAAAAGGACATTAAATGCTTTCAAACATATTAAAAACTTATCCTAAAAATATATCAACTTCTTTAAATAATGGAGAAAATAGTTTGAAATAGGTATCTCACGGAGAACAAAAAAAACTAAAAACTTATAAAATATTTAGGCTTTTGATATTACGTTTCGTTTGTAACTTTAATAATGTAAAAGATTATAGTTTCAATCCTTTTTCAATTCAAAGATAATCTTTAGCCTTTTTTGTATTTCTATTTATTTAGAAGAAAAACAGCTTTTGCAAATTCTTTTCCCAAATCAATATAACCGTCACTCTTATAATGGTATTTATCTGAATATTTATAACTACTTGTCGTTCGTACAATGGTAGCATTGCGCTCGGTTATGGCAAATTTTTCTTGTCCGTATTGCACCAATTATCCAAAACCCCAAACTTTTCCATCGACATCATCACCAGAATCGGATATTTTTCCAATTACAATAGGCAAATCATTGTTTCTAAAAGTCGCTCGCATGAGTTCCATCAACCTTTTTAAATTTGAATAATATTGATTGGCTAACAGTTCTGTTTTGTCGGCATCACTTTCTCCTTGCATCCAAATAATACCACTCGGAATCAATACATCTTCAACTCCATCTCCGTCTATGTCATGTACTGCCATTGCATTATTGACTGTTTTTAGAAAATAATCGTATTGATTGATTCCTTTTCCTCCTCTAAAATCAGGCTCCCAAGCACCAAAATAGGCAGTCCCGCTACTATCAATCGATGAGCCATTTCTGGCATATTTTATAATGGCCAGTTTTTGGTTTGGATATAATTCTTGCAGTTCTTTGGCAAACGAAACCTCAACACCAAATCGATCCGAAAATGTATTGCTTTTTCCATCCGAGGCAAAACCAGTTCCGTTCCCTGGCTGAAGTACCTCCCACTTTCCTAATCCTCCAGTTTCATCATTGTCTCCAACCGGGTTTCCTTGGTAAATAAAAACATTTTTTTTTTTTATTTAAAGAATCCGGTAGCTCTTTTACATACCCATACCCCTGCATATTCGACTGACCGCCCAAATAAAACACTCTGATGGTATCTTTTTTGGTTTGTGCCAAAAGCAAAAAAGGAACTAGAATAAACATTAAAATATATTTCATAATCAATTCTTTAAATTATTTTGACAATTCAAAACTATCTCTCAAACGAATATCTGCCGAAGACGGGCCAATCATGAGATCAAAATCACCCGGTTCCGAAACAAACTCCAATGCATTGTTGTAAAACGACAGCTTTTGATTGTCTATCGTAAACTGAATGGTTTTGGTTTCTCCACGATTCAAACTGATTTTTTGAAAATCTTTCAGCTCGATTATCGGGCGTACCACCAAACCCACTTTAGCTTCTTTTTTAAACTCCAAACAATTAAGGTTAAAATTTCCTCCTGCGAATTGAACGCGAATTGTATTTATTCCTTACTTCAGAGCTATATTTTTGAGTGTAATTATTAGCAAATAAATAGAAGCTTTTTTTTCGCAACACCTCAACTTTGATTTTGCATTTGCTCCCAGAGTGATGGTTATGAAGCATCGTAATTAGATATTGCAGCATCTTTTTCTAGGTATCTGGGAGTTTATACAAGTATGATATTAGATATAACCCGTTGGGTGAAATTAATTTTTACCACATTGAAAAATAGAATTTATAGTTTTTAAAAGAAAGAAACAAATAGCCGTTTTACTATTCACATAGCTATTCTATGTGTGAAATAGTGCTATTTCTATTTATTCTTTCCCTTTTTAGTACTAATCTATGATCTATGTGGCTAAATTTTTATTGTATTTGATTTTCGTACAGCGGGTTAATCTATTAACTTAATACACCAAAGTCTGAATGGCATTGGGTAAAATAGTAATTTGGGTGGCTTGGGTTCCTATGCACAAATTGTAAATTACGGTAGCCTCACTTTGGTTCATCACGACCGTCACCATTTTTCCGTCTTTATTCAAAAATGAAGTGCTCAACAAACTGCTTCTGCTCACAGCAGTACTCACTCTTTTGGCTTCTGGACGAATGAATTTTGAAAAATGTCCAATGTAATAATAAGAAGGGGTGTATATTAATTCGCCTGTATTGGTGTCCGCATGAATGGGTGCAAAACAAAAATTACCTACATGATTGGGTCCGCCTTTTTCATCCAAAAGGATATTCCAATCTGTCCAACCCACAGTTCCATTATTAAAATCATTTATCATTGAAATTCCATAACGCTCACCATTAGCCCATAGTTGGTAGTTTTTAGCATCAAATTTTTCGATACATCCTTCGGTAAACATCAAGTTTTTATCAGGATATGCTTCATGCACTCGGGCTACATTATCAAACATTGGGGTACCACCCGCCCAAGTTTCGTACCAATGAAAACCCATTCCCCAAGCATATTTGGCCGCTTCTGGATCTCCAAAAATAGTATTGGCACGTTGCACCATCAAATCGCGATTGTGATCCCAAACTATTATTTTTTTAGCTCCTAAGCCTTCTTTTTTCATTATTGGACCAAGAAAATTCTTCAAGAAATCCCGTTCAGCTTCAGCGGTAAACACACAGGATTCCCAAGTTTGAACTGCCATTGGTTCATTTTGAATTGAAATACCCCAAATCGGAATCCCTTCTTTTTCATAGGCTTTTACAAACTTGGTATAATACGTTGCCCAAGACTGGAAATACTCTGGCAAAAGTGTCCCACCTTTGAGCATGCCTTTATTACTTTTCATAAAAGCGGGAGGGCTCCATGGACTTGCATATAAAGTCATTTTTCCGCCAGCTGTCGCTGTTGCTTTTTTGATCAGTGGTATTTTAAATGCTCTATCATGTTCTATAGAAAATGTTTTCAATTCAGTATCGCCTTCCTTTATATAGTTATAACTCCCAGAAGCAAAATCCGAACTGTGAATTGTAGTTCGCATCAAAGAATATCCAATTCCCTTGTCCTGACTGTAATATGCATTCAAGAATTCTTGCTGTTTGTCACTCGATAATTTGGCAAAAACTTCAGCACTGGCATCCGTAATTGCGCCTCCAATTCCCAGAAAAGATTGAAACGTTTTGTCTGGATTTACAAATACCGAAATTTGCCTTTCAGTAGGTTGAATTAATTCTGAAAATGTTAGATCATCTGTTTTAGTCAATCTTAAATTAGTACTTTCGGCTGTCGTATAAACTGTAACCGTTTTACCATTTGTACTATACGATTGATTTTGTGATTTACTTTTTTGCTGTGCAAAAACAAAAAATGAGGATAGCACTACTAACGCGGTAGTTGTTTTTTTCATGATTTATATGGTGAAAATATATTTTATAGTTATGATATTACCAGATATATGTTCCTACTGCTCCCGCTTCTAGTGAAGTAGTAATCCATTTTCCATTGTATTTAATATTGAATAATTCTGCAGCACTTCCGTCGTTAAGAACTAATAATACTTTTTTACCCTCAGGAGTTTTAAAAGCTACATTTTGTAAATTACCTACAATAGCACTACCAATTCTAACAGAACCCACTGGCACGAACTTAGAAGCATGAGCTGCTATGTAATAACCAACATTACGGGTTAATGATTCGGTGCTGTTTATTGTTATTGCTCCCTTACAAGTTGTACATCCTCCTTGTGTATGAGGACCAAAAGTACCATCATTAGCAAGATTCCACTGTAATGCATTTTTACTCCAATTTCGCATTGAACCTATAATTACATTTTTTACTTGCCATTTTAAATCTCCGTCAAATGCTCCTGTAGAAGAAGTGTATTGCTCTGTTAAATAAACATCCTTATCTGGAAATGCATCATGAACGGTTGTAAGTGCGCTAATATCACCTCCATATAAATGAAATGCAGAACCAGTTACAAAAGGGTAAGCTACAGCGTCTTTTAAGATTGTAATTGGATATTGGGGATTATCACAATTATGATCATAAGTAATAATCTTTGTAGTAATGTTGACTGATTTAAACGCTGGACCCAAGTTGTTTTTTATAAAATCGGCCTGCTGTAAAGCAGTCATTACCATACTCGGATTGTTACCCCCGTGTAAAGGTTCATTTTGAGGAGTAATCGCATCAATTACAATTCCTTCCCCTTTCATTTTTTGAATAAATTTTACAAAATACTGAGCATATACTTCATAATATTTAGGCTGTAGACTGCCACCTACAAAATTAGCATTGTCTTTCATCCAAAGTGGTGCAGACCATGGTGACCCCATTATTTTTATATTCGGATTGATTGCCAGAATTTCTTTTAGCAACGGAATCAAATCTGTCATATCAGGGGCTAGACTGAAATTAGTCAAACTAACATCTGTTTGTCCAGTCGGCATATCATCATAAGTAAAAGGAGTAGCATTCAAGTCGGATGCACCGATACTGATTCTAAGGTAGCTCAAACCAATCGAAGCATCACCTGAACCAAATAATTCCTGCAATAAGTCTTTCTTTTTTTGAGCAGTCAACTGATTGATCACTTGAGCACTACCTCCTGTCAATGTAAATCCAAAACCATCCACGGTTTGATACTTTTGAGTATCATTAATTTCAATGTTTTGATAAATATTTGCTTTACTGCCAAAAGCTAAAATACTGGTTTGTTTTTGCAAAAGTGCGGATTGATTTCCCTTAGTCAGCCAAAAATCAACTTCATTCTTTACTACCGGAGTTGGCGTAGGTGTTGGAGCTGGCGAATCTCCTCCATCATTAGAAGAAGAACAACTGATGTGCATGGCTGAAAAAGCTATTATAAAAAACAGCTTTCCTATTTGATGTATTTTTTTCATTATTTATATGTAATTAATTTTGACAAAACCCAAAAAATGAACTGCACTATTTTGGATTCTGAATTATTTTTATTTAATTTTTTATTGTTGATAACCTAAACTCGATTTTTAATTTTTGGAGCAGAAAGATTGGGCTTTTCAGCAAGTATCGTCCCGCTTTCCGTTACAATCTTATGCCCCGAACCCCGGGTCATAAGGATTTTCACTGCAATCGGGGCTAAAAGGAAAGATTTTGCTTTTTTGCCATCATTCAAAAAAAATCTAACATTTAACCTCAGCCAACGGTTTCAACCATTGGAAATAAAAATCTCGTTCAAGCAGAAAGTATATGCGCTGCCGTTTCCTATTTATATACTCGTATATAATCTACTTCCAAAGTTGATGATGTAAAATTTGAGTCTACTGTACCTCCCCAAACGCCTCCCATTGCTAAGTTTACAATTAGATAAAAGTTTTTGTTGAATGGAAATTTATCTGAATTTACAAAAGTGTAAAACAACTTGTCATCTACATAAAACTTTATATAACTTGCTGTCCAATCTGCCGTATAAATATGAAATTCGGTATTGTCATTAGGCACGTTTATAGTTCCTGTATCTGGAGTAGCTCCGGAACGTCCCGGAGAGTGTAATGATGAATGATTAACATTCAACTCTTTTCCAACAGATTCTAAAATATCTATTTCCCCACATGCGGGCCAACCAACACTACCAATATTACTACCCAGCATCCAAACAGCAGGCCAAGTCCCAACGCCGGTAGGCAATTTTGCTCTAATCACTATTTTGCCATACGTAAAATCAAATTTTCCATTAGATTCTAATCTTCCCGAAGTGAAGTCCCCTTTTCCATATTTTTCCCTGATGGCTTTTATTTTCAAAACTCCACCTTGAACAATTGTATTTTCAGGACGATTGGTGTACGATTGCAGTTCATTATTAACATTCCCAGGATCCCAAATTTGAAAAGTCCATTTGCTAGTATCAGGGGCACCATCGGTATTGAATTCATCAGACCAAATTAACTTGGATTCTACCAAAACGGTAATAGAGAGTGAAGTGCTAACAAATTTACCAGCATTATAAGCAGACACATATAACACATAAGTATTTGTACCCGATGTTGTATAGGTATATGAAAAGCTTCCGTTTGTTACTTCCTTTATTTCTCCATTCCCAAGAGTAATTTTATAGGATGTGGCATTTGTTGCCGATAAAGTAAAATTTACTACACCAGTTCCATCCCCATTTGGATTTTGTGGCGAAATGCCAACTATTGCAGCTGTAACTTTTAAATTTGCAGGTGTTTTAATATCTGCTTCTGGTTCGTCTGAATTTGAACCACTGCAGGAAATAAACAGAAAACAATTTAGTACAATAATCAAATTAATTCTAGAAAGATATTTCTTCATTTTTGCTATTCATTAAAAACATTCCATTAAAAAAAAAAATGACCCATAATCAATTGAGAATGGGCCATTCTACCAACTCAAACTTAACTTAAAAAAAACCTAATTATCTTGAGAACAATTACAAAGTTGGTCTCATTTCAATATTTTGAAATTTGATACCAGACTTCATATCATCGCCTCCACCTCTTATAACTAAATAGGCAGTACCAGTAGTAGTTGCAGTGAATATTCCTAAATTGTTTTCTGGCTTACACCCTACAGCTGAAATTTTTCCTGAAAAAGGTGCCGTTGCACAACCATCCCAAGTACTTAAAGCTCTTAATTTTCCACCTTCGGAATAATCAGTTCCAGGTACTGGAGCCGAATAACCACAATAGACTTCAAACCAAGTATTGCTGCAACCAGTTGTCGAAGAAGTTACCATATCTATTTTGTATTTTTTTCCTGCAACAACACTAATTGCTTGATACATTCCATTACCTGCCCAACCATTGGCTGTTAAGAGTGCATATTTATTTCCAAAAACAATACTTGCACCAGTGGCTGATGGATTTGTGATTGTCCATTGTGCCCAATCTGCTTCATTAACAAGTTTTCCTCCTTTTAGAATATTTCCAGAAACTGGATCTGAGGTAGCCACGACAAGACTCTGAGTAGCACTTTTCACTATACCACCTCTTCCTATTACTTCATGTTGAATGGTATAAGCACCTGCATCTGGAAAGAAAAGGGTTTGGATAAGTGGACCAAAATTCATCCCAGCTTCATCATCTAAATCCCATTTTGAACCAACAGCATCTTTTGTTAGTGTAGTAAATGTAAATTTATTGGGCTCACCTTGTACAGGTGTTATTGTAAAAGAGGGATCTATATTAGGATCAGACAATCCATTATCCTCAAAATCAGATTGACAACTTCCCAATGAACTTAATGTTATAATAGCCAACATTAAATAAATGCTTCTATTTAAAACTTTCTTTATATTCATAATATGTGTGTTTTTTTAGTATTAATAATTTGGATTTTAAACCAACCTTAGCTTTTATTAATTGTAGCCAGGGTTTTGTTTCAATTTAGTCCCTTGAAGTTCTCTAGTTGGGATAGGAAAAATTTCATCTACACCAGCATTAAAACCTCTATTAGACAACACAGTAGCTGCATCACCCCATCTTACTAAGTCAAAGAATCTAAGTCCTTCTCCTGCAAATTCCATTCTTCTTTCTTTTTTGATAGCTTGAAGAGTCACCGGAACTGACGACAAACCAACTCTTGATCTAACCGCATCAAGCAATGCTTGAGCTCTTGCGCCTGAACCTAATGCTTCAGCTTCCATTAAATACGTATCGGCAAGCCTAATAATATAGGTATTTTGCCTGTAGTTCAATACTTTTTCTCCTGCACCTGTAGAAACATCTGTCGTACGAGGAACATATTTACTTAAGAAATACCCAGTATTTTGGTAACTTGGAGTATAGGTGGCTGCTTTTGAGGCTACATGTGGATTAAGATCTAATATTGTAGCTTCTAATCTCGGATCATTCTTCATTGCATCGTATAAATCTTGTGTAATAATATTAAATCCCCATCCTGGAGGCAGATCCGGAGCTCCTACTTTATCTTTTTTGTAATCTCTAGGTCCTATCATTAAATTCAAAGTGTTTCCTTCATCTCTACTAGAAGAATAAGATTCCCAAATTGTATTACCAGCTGCTGAATGACATACTTCGATAAGTGACTCAGTGTTAAACTTATTAGCATGAACCCATAAATCACTGAAATTTGCTAATAATTTATTCCCATATTGATTTGTAGCACCTGGTGTACCATTTACTTGAGCCAAAACTGCAGCGGCTTCAGCTTTTTTACCATCAAACAAATATACTTTACCAAGCAATGCCTGAGCGCCACCTTTAGTAAGACGACCCGCATCAGTTAATCCAGGAACAGTTGCTGGCAAAGCAGCTATTGCTTCTGTCAAATCTTTTTCAATTTGGGCATAAACCGCTTCAGGAGCTGCTTGTTCCACATCATACATAGTCTGTGTAGTCAAAGGAACTAATATCAATGGAACATTCTTAAACATACGAACCAAGTTGAAATAATAAATGGCACGCAAAGTTTTAGTTTCAGCCGCAATTCTGGATCTTACAGCATCACTCATATCAGCTTCCGGTAATTTTGAAAGCAATACATTGGCTCTAAAAACTCCTTGATAATGGTCATTCCAGAAACTTCCAGGAATACTTATAGAAGTAAGTGAGTGTGTAGAAAAGTCCTGCAGTTGCTGACCATCTTTTGCATCACCTCCGCCTGCATAAAAATCATCAGAACCAGCGTTCATCATTGAAATTATATTTTCAAAACCTGCTGAATTTTTTCTAATGGCATCATAAACTCCAACTAGCGCAGCAGTACACTGCTTTTCGTTTGAGTAATAATTTTCGGAAAGGAATAAACCCTTTGGCTCTATATCCACAAATTCTTCAGAACAGGATCCAAAAGAAATTATTGCTAATGCAATAAATAAATACTTATATTTAATCGTTTTCATAATTTTTAGTTTTATTAAAATTGTACACTAGCTCCAAACATATATGTCTTTGCCTGTGGATAAACTCCTTTATCTATTCCAAACACACCTCCACCAATTTCTGGATCAAATCCAGTATATTTCGTAATTGTGAACAAATTCTCGCCTGTTAAGTAAAAACGTATTTTACTTGCTCCTATCTGTGAAACTACATCTGTTGGTAATGAATAACCTACTTGAATTAATTTTAAACGTAGATAATCACCATTTTCCAAGTGGAAATCAGACATCTTACCAAAGTTTTCATTAGTGTCAGTATCTGTAAGTCTAGGATAATCATTAGATGTTCCTTCTCCTGTCCAACGACCCAAGGCATCAGTTTGATAATTTACATTTGCAATATCTAATCTGTGTAGTCCTTGGAAAACTTTATTTCCTGCAGCTCCTTGAGCAAAAGCCATAAAATCAAAGTTTTTGTAGTCTAAATTTAAGGTCAATCCAAATGTGTATTTTGGAATATTGTTACCCAAGAACTGTTTATCATCATCAGTAATAGAACCATTACCATCTGTATCCACCCAACGGAAATCACCAGGACGGGCTTTTGGCTGAATTAAACCGCCTGAAGCATTTGTATAAGCAGCTACTTCAGCATCATTTTGAAAAATTCCCGCCGTTTTGAAACCATAGAATGAGTTGTAGGATTGACCAACTTTTGTTCTTGTCACAACCCCCATAGATTGGAAAGAAGCATCTCCAACGATATAATCTGAATCCGAAGCAACATAAGTAACTTCATTTTCTAGATATGCAAAGTTTCCATTAGCTGAAAAGTTAAAGTCTCCAAAACGTTTTCTATACCCTAATTCAACCTCAATACCTCTATTTTCCATATCGGCAATGTTGGCAGTTGGATTTTTAGCAACTCCAACATAACCAGGAATATTTACTTCACGTAAAATTCCGCTGGTTTTTTTATTATAAACATCTACAGTAAGAGTTAGATCATGTAAAAATCTTGATTCAAATCCAATATTAGCTTGAGAAGTTTCTTCCCATTTCAAATCAGGATTATCTAAGGTAAGGTTAGTATAACCTGTAGTTATTTGCGCACCAGTTCCAAAAGCATAATTGTACCCACCTTCTACTAAAGAAAGATATCTAAAGTCTGCTATCGCATCATTTCCAACAACACCGTATCCACCGCGAATCTTAAAGGTATTAAGTATCTCGTTTTCTTTCCAAAACTCTTCTTTAGTAACTACCCATCCTAAATTGAATGATGGAAATACACCAAATTTATTATTTCCTCCAAAACGGGTAGATCCATCACGACGGACAATACCAGTAAATAAGTATTTTTCTTTAAAATCGTAATTCACACGGGTAAATAAAGAAGTTAGTTTATGTTGAGTCTGGTCATAAACATTACTGGTTCTTTTGTCAGCCGGGATATCGAAATTAAAAGAAGCATCTTTATAACTTGTGATTGGCAAACCTTGTTCTGTAACTCCCGAGCCACCTCCAATATTATCTACATAAGCACCTTGCCCTAACAGTACTGTAAAGTTATGATTCCCAATAGTATTTGAATACGTGGCAACATTCTCAACATTCCAGGCAAAACTGTTATTATCACTTTGTCCGTAACTATTTTCATCCACTTTTGATGTGGTAGTCAAATAATAGACAGGAGTAAATCCTTGATTACCCCAATATGCCATTTTTCCTCCAAATGTAGTTCTGAATTTAAAGTGCTTTGAGATAACCGCCTCTAAATAGGCATTACCAACGAAGTCATCAGACCAGTTATATCCTCCAAGTCTAGTTTTTTCGTAGGCTAATGGATTTGTCATTTCTCCTTTAACAAACTCAGAAATTCCATAAGGATTACCATTTTCATCGCGAACCATAGCAGGATTTGTATATCTAGAATTTATCACAAAAGGATCAGTTTCAACAACTGGGGTAAGCGGATCCAAACTAATTGCAGAAGCCAATGGCCCTCCAAATTCATTATTTGTATTACCAATACCAGTTGATTTTTGTCTTGAAAAACCGAAAGTCTGTCCGAAAGTGAAAACTTTAGAGATCTTGTGAGTCGAATTCAAACGGAAATTGCTTTTATTATATTTCGAAATCTCAGATAAAACTATCCCTTCTTGATCTTGAGTTCCAAAAGAAGCATAAAATGTAGAAACATCATTTCCTCCACTAATACTTAATTCATGAGAATAACGTAATGCACTTGTGTTGAAAATCTGTTTCTGCCAATCAGTTCCTTTACCATAAGCAGAAGGATCAGCAAAACGAATAGGACCACCAGCAGCAACTGATTTTTCATTCATTATAGTAGCATATTGTGTTGCATTTAACATATCCAAAGTTTTTTCAGGAGATGAAACTCCAGCAAATCCATTGTAGCTAACTGTAATTTTTCCTGCCTTTCCTTTTTTTGTTGTCACTAAAATTACACCTGTTGCAGCACGAGTACCATAAATTGCAGCAGAAGCAGCATCTTTAAGAACCTCCATAGATTCGATATCCGACTGATTAAGGAAACCAATACCGCCAGCATCTACAACAACACCGTCTACAACCCATAGTGGATTATTTCCGCCATCACCAAAAGTAGTTAAACCTCTAATACGAATAGTTGATGTAGAACCCGGTTGTCCAGAACTTGCAGCAATAGTAACTCCTGAAACCCTACCTTGTAGCACTTGTTCTATACGGCCATTAGGAACTTTCTCGATATCTTTTGCTCTCACACTTGAAATCGCGCCGGTTACCACACTTTTCTTTTGGGTACCATACCCTACTACCACAACTTCATTTAAGTCTTGTGATGCAGTATACATTTTTACCTGTACTGATGTTCGACCATTGATAGAAGTCTCTACAGCTTTATACCCTATAAAGCTAATTGTCAAAACACCATTTGTAGGAGCCTTGATCTGAAACCTACCATCATAATCAGTTGCTACTGAAGATAATGTTCCTTTTAAAACTATGGTTGCCCCTGGTATTGGCATCCCCGCTTCGTCAATCACTTTCCCGTTAATTGATGCTTCTTGTGCATACCCATAAACTGAGAATAAGACTGACAAAATACAAAAAATAAATGCTTTTAATAATTTCATTTTTCTGATTATTTTGGTTAAAAATTTAGTTATTTGATGCAATAGTATATCTTAAATTTTTAATTTCAGAATTTACAATCACTACAAATTCACATCATTTACACCATACCAGTATTACAAAATATTATCAAAAAAAAATTAAAATATTGATTATCAATTTATTAAAAATTAAAAAACATTACTTAAAAAAATATTAATTAAAAAAAATCACTACAATTACTATAAATTAAATACTTTAGCTAAAAAACCGCAAAAGACCTTTAAATTCAGCACTAAAACATTTAAAAAGCATTTTATAATTCCCCCAATAATCCTATCAATTCTTATGCAAACTCTAAAAAACAATAAAGAACTTTATAGAAAAATAACGAAACATTTTTTGCTACTTGTTTTACTTGTCTCACCTCTTCTATTTTTAGGACAAGTAAAAAAAATAGGCCTACCTCTTATTAAAAACTATACTAAAACTGATAATAAAGGTGGAACCCAAAACTGGGACATTGACCAAGACAAAAATGGCAATGTTTATTTTGGAAATAATGATGGTCTTTTACAATTTGATGGAACGCGTTGGAACAAATACAAAGCAAAAAATTCGGATGCCATTAAATGTTTAAAAGTTGATTCTTCTGGAAAAATATATGTAGGCTGTTATAATGAGTTTGGTTATTTTGAAGCCAATCCTAAAGGAAAACTTGAATACTTTTCTATTTCCAGCTTATTAGATAAAAAAAAAATAAGTGTAATTGACTTTATCTGGAAAATACACCTTTATAAAGATGAAGTTATTTTTCAATCATTTGACCATATTTACATCTACAAGAACAACAAAATTAAAATCATAAATGCACCAAAAAAATTTCAATTCTCATTTCTGATCAATTCCAAATTGTATTTTCAAGATATTTCAACTGGAATTCTAGAATATAAAAATGGTAAACTGAATTATCTCAAAGGTTTAACTACTTTGAATAATTCAGAAATTTGGGGCATGATTGAATTAGAAAAGAATAAAATCTTGACTGCCACTTTGGACAAAGGACTTTTTATAATAACAAACAATCAAGCACTGCCTTGGAATACCGAAGCCAATACATTCATAAAAAAGAATGGTTCTCTTGGATGTGTCCTTTATAAAAACAAATACGTTATAATTAATTCGGTTCTTGATGGTATTATCGTTTGTGATCTAAATGGAAATATTATACAACATATCGACCGCAGCAAAGGACTTCAAAACAATACAGTTCTTACTTCATTTATAGACAACAGTAATAATTTATGGCTGGGATTGGATAATGGGATTGCATATGTAAACGAAAATTCATTTCTAACCTATTTTGGATTTAGCTATAATTTAGGCACTGTTTATTCCTCAGTTGTACATAAAGGCTATTTGTATGTTGCAACCAATCAAGGCGTTTTTTGCCACCCTTGGAATACCGATTTTAAAGAAGGTTCATTTAGACTTATAGAAGGAACTACTACCCAAGCATGGAATGTTCAGATCATAAACGGAGAATTAATATGCGCCAGTAACAAAGGAGCTTTATTAATACAGAACGGAAAAATGATTAAAAATCTTGATCCAAAAGGTTACTATGGATTTAAATCAATACCAAATCATCCTAATTTTTTTATTGGGGCAAACTACAATGGGTTTTCTGTATTTGAAAAGACAAGTTCTGGAATGAAATTTAGAAATAAAATAGAAGGTATCGATAAATCATCTAATTCATTTGAACTTGACAATGATTATTTATGGCTAAAAAAAGACCAATATATTCATCAAATTACCCTAAATAAGAATTTAAGAAAAGCCATTGCCATTAAAACTTTTACCCAATTTTTAGAACAAAATCCAGGTATTGGAAGTCTACAAAAAATAGATAATAAAGTTTTATTTCAGTCTAATAATATTTTTTATACCTATTCAAAAACATTAGGCACTTTTGTAGAAGATCCTATAATGACTAAAATATTTAAGTCCATCCCAAAAGTAAAAAAACTAACAGAAGATACTAATGGGAATATTTGGTACTTCTATAATGAATCAATGGGAGCGTTGATAAAATTGGGCAACAACAAATACAAGCATGTCATAACTCCATTTACAAATTTAACTGGAAAATTAGTAGACAATTATATGTCTATAAATACTATTGATTCCAAAAACACTTTTATTGGCTTAACGGATGGTTTGGCATACTATGATTCTACCATCGAAACCAAATCCATATCAAAACCAATAGCTCATATTAGAAGTTTTACATTTCCGGGAGATACTATATATTTAGGGAATAAGCAAGATAAGAAAATACAATATGAGTTGCCTTATGCTTCAAATCAAGTAAAGTTTACGTTTTCGTCTCCTTCTTATGAAAATCTTGAAAATATAGAATTCTCCTATCAGCTGAAAGGCTTTGATGAAAATTGGAGTGCTTGGTCAAACAACACGATAAAAGAATATACCAATTTAAAAGAAGGCACGTATAAAATGAAAATAAAAGCAAGAAACAGCTTTAGGATTCAGTCGGAGGAAACTTCTATTGAATTCCGAATATTTCCCCCTTGGTACAGGCATTCACTAGCCTATTTATTTTACTTACTGACTGCAGCTGGATTAGTATACTATATCCGATATAGTACAAAAATGAAAATAAGAAAAAACAAATATGCTGAAACCTTAGAGCAAAGAAGATTATATTTAGAAAAAGAAACTAAAATTAGGTTAGAGCAATATGAATTGGAAAAAGAAATTGAAAAACTAGAAAATGATAAATTGCAAATAAAACTACTATCCAAAGACAAAGAACTCGTAAACAACACATTACAAGTAGTTAAGAAAAACAAAGTATTAAACGGCGTAATTCAGAAACTAAAAGTTATCGATACAAACTCATTTGATGAAGCTGCAAAGACTCAGTTTAACAAACTCAGTAAAAGTATTAGCAAGGAAGTCAGCATTGATAAAAGTTGGAAAGATCTTGAAAAACACCTTAAAAATGTACATTTTGATTTTCTAAAAAAATTAAAAGAAAAACACCCTACCATTACGCCAAGAGAAATGGATTTGGCTACCTATTTATTAATGAATATGTCTACAAAAGAAATTGCTGAATTCATGAATATATCTACAGGAGGAGTTGATTTAGCCAGATATCGATTGAGAAAAAAACTAGAACTAAATCAAAAAGAAAACTTAATTGGATACTTTATGAGTATAAAATAGAAAAAATTTAACACACAAACACGATTAACAATCTACTACTTTGTCCAAATTTCGAAAAAAATAGCTTAAAAATTGTATCACTAAGTGCACCAAAAAATAACATCTCTTATTTTCTTTTGTTTCATAAAGACATAAGAAAGTATAAAAAACACTCAGTATGATTCCCAAAGCTATTAAGATTACAAAGTAGAGTCGATTACTTTTGAGTATCTTTACAAACTAAATATAAATTACTACTTTTAGTTCAATTCATCTATTAAAAACCCTTAAAATAATACATTGTAAAAAACAATGCATAATAAACTATATAGATATACTTACAATAAAACAATAATAACTCGAAAAGTGATTTAAAAATTTAGTTTTAGAGAATAAAAATAACTGTATTTGTGACCTTGATTGCATATCCTTTTTCTTTATCTAAAAAATAAAAAATATGAAAAATCAACTACTCGTTTGCATTATAATCATAGGATTTATTCCATTAAATTGTTGGTCACAAAAAAACCCTTTAAATAAAAAAAAAATAAGTGAATCCAATAACACTTCCATTTTTAAAAACACTATTGAAATCCCCAATAGAAAAGTTAAATATTACCATGTTGAAGAAATCATTGTAATGAAATTTGGTAGTCGTAAAACCATTTACAATGTTTCAGATTCCAAATTAATTCAAACCTTTGATTTAGGTCCAAATAACATCAGAATTATCACTCCAATTTTCGAGAATGAAGATGCAAACTTTAACAAGGCTATAAAATCTAATGCTTTGAAGAAAACTGATGAATCAAGTATGTTATCAAGTATCAATTCAACTGAAAAAGCAACTACAACAGATGATTTACAACTGGAAAATAAAAGCATAATTATACCATCTCAAATACAAAAAGAGCAACCCAATGAATCTCTCACAGCATTAAATAGTTTAAATGCTATTGAAAGTTCAACAAAACCGTCAATCACTGCTATGTCAAAAGAAGAGGAAGATAAAATCTCCTATATTGATATTATAAAAACTTATGAAGGAGTTGCAGAGAAAGGATATGCTACTTTGGACATATTAAAAAAATTGGCCAATTCTTTCTATTTTAATAATGAGCTAGAAAAAGCCGAAAAATACTATACTAAATTATTTAATAAGACTTCTGACTTAGAACCTGAATATTATTATCGCTATTCGGTTGCTTTAAAATCGATTGGTCAGGACGAAAAAGCCAATGATTTTTTGCAAAAATTTAAACAATTATCAAATGCAACTGCTAAAGAATAACACAATTCTTTCTTTTTCGATTTGGGGATAGTGGAATCTTTTTAAAGTGGAAATTAAACCTAAATTTCTAGCATAGCCCCGATGGGAACGGCATCCTTTTTATAATATTTCCCGAAAGATAGCGGGAAATATTATAAAAAGATATAGTGTACAGCGGGACTCTAGGTCTTGATTACGAGAATAACTGCTCCCATAAATTTCTACTATTCTTTAGATTCTTTTACCTATAAAAATGTCATATTACTAACAACGCAGCATTAAACAATACTTTATATGATTAGCCTGAAGGGGGTAATTCTATTTTTTATAGCTATCATTTCAATATAGAAACCCAATTTTACCAGCATTTTGGAATTAAAAAAGTAATAAAGTTGAAAAATGTTTTGACTGAACACATTTAAAGCTTCAAGAAATTTGTTTCTTTGTTCACTAATTGCCCAATAGGGTTCCATATCTTAAAGTTTAAAAATGCCTGAATATTTCCTAGATAAAGAATACAACAACCATACTTATGGCGTGGATGAAGTCAATTTCAAGGAATTTGAATGTTGTACATTTAATCAATGTACGTTTTCGGCTTGTAACTTTATGGACGTTACTTTTATTGATTGTATTTTTAATGATTGTATTTTTAGCGAAGGCAAAATCAATCATGTGGCTTTGAGAACCGTGACTTTTAACCGTTGCGAAATTAAGGACGTTAATTTTTCGATGTGCAACAAACTCATTTTTGAAGTCCGTTTTAATGATTGTGTACTGGATTTTTCAAAATTTTATACCTTGAAAATAAAAGGAACTCCATTCATTGATTGCAGTTTGGTTGCAGTAGATTTTATGGCTACCGATTTGACTGAAGTACTCTTTGAAAATTGCGATTTGTACCGTGCCGAATTTTCCAAAGCCATTGCTAATAAAGCCAATTTCAAGACCAGTTACAATTACACTATTGACCCAAAAGTTACAAAATTAAAGAAAGCAATCTTTGCATTAGAAGGTCTGAAAGGTTTGCTTTATAGACACGACATTATAGTAAAGTAAGTCCTTAAGAAATAATCTTCCCGTCTTCCATAGTGATAATTCTATTGGTTTTATGTGCAAAATCATTATCATGAGTGACAATGAGTAAGGTTTGCTTTTTTTCTAATGTCAGTTCTTTAAAAATATCATAAACCAAATCGCTATTTTTCTTATCCAAATTCCCTGTTGGTTCATCTCCCATTATTATCAAAGGATCGTTTATCAAAGCCCGAGCAATGGCAACTCGCTGTTTTTGACCTCCACTCAATTGATTTGGCATTTTTAAGGCCTGTTCTTCCATGCCTAACGTTTTTAAATGTTCCAACGCGCGATGCTCTAATTCTTGTTCTGAATATTTTGCCAATTTTAGTCCAGGCAACATCACATTTCTCAATACATTATATTCAATTAACAAATAATGAAACTGAAATACAAAACCAATTTTTTCATTCCTGATTTGGGCTAATACTTTGTCTTCTTTTCCTGTTACAAGTTCATTATGAATTAATATTTGACCTTCATAATCGGTATCCATAGTAGAAAGCAAATACAATAAAGTCGATTTTCCGCAACCCGATTTCCCAACAATCGAAACAAATTCGCCCCGATCAATACTCATATTTATTTCTGTTAGTACTTTGAATTTTACGGGATCATAAAAATATTTTGTCAATCCTTTGGTTTCTAATATCTTACTATTTTCCATAATTACTTTCCTCTAATGATTTCTACTGGATCAATCTTACTGGCTTTTGAAGCAGGAAAGTAGCCTGCAATTGTAGTTGTAAATAAGGCAAAAATGATTCCTATGACATAATAAACCCCATCATAATAAATTGGATAGGTTGAAATAGTAGGTAAAGAAGGAGTCTTAAACGGAATTACATCTATAATCGATGAAAAAATAAAACCAAACAACAATCCAAACATTCCTCCCACAAAACCTATTATTAAGGAAAGAGAAATAAAAATCCACCTTACATCATTTCCAGAAAAACCTGTTGCTTTTAGAATTGCAATACTGTCCATTTTTTCATAAATCATCATGTTTAGAATATTATAAATACCAAAACCTGCCACAATCAGCAACACAACTCCTACAGCATAGGATATAATAGTTCGAACACTGCTTCCTGTTTCAAATTGGGCGTTGGCTGTTTTGTAATCAATGGTATCCAAATTAAATTTGTCTCGAAACTCTTTGGAAAGTTCGGGAGCCGTTAATTTATCATGCAATTGTATTTGAATATCGGTTATGTAATTAGTAGGTTCGCCCAATATTTTTTGTGCAGTGTCGAGCGAAGTATAACTCATAACATCATCAACTTCAGCAATACCCATTTGAGAAATACCTACAATTTTAAGAGAAGACAAATTGCCACTGGGAGAAGTAATTTTAATAATATCCCCAACAGTGAGCATCATTTTACTGGCAAGGCCTTTCCCAAGAATAATGCTATTATTTTGCAGTAAATTGGTAACCTTTCCTTCGATAATGTATTCGCTTACTTTGAATATTTTTTCTTCTGACAGAACATCAATTCCATTGATAACTCCAGAAATTTCAATCGTTCCTGAATTAAAAAAAACAGGGGTAGTAATTTTTGGCGCCACATCAATAATACGTGGGTCTTTTTTTAAATATGCAATAATGGCTTTACTGTTATAAATTGATTTACCAATATCTTTTGGTTTTATAGATCGTATAAAATTAGTGCTGTTTTTATAGGCTTCCGCCAAAGTTATCGGCTGATGTTCCGCTGGTTTTATATCATTATACAAACGCACATGCGGAGTTCTGTTGAGCATCAAACCGTCCAACAGGTCATTTAATCCATTCATAAAACTAACCAGAGCAATAAACATAGCAATACTAAAAGTTACACCAATAGCGGCGACTATAGTTTGTTTGAGCCTTGCTTGAAGCAAATGCAATGCAATGTTTAAAATGAGTTTGAAGTTCATTATTCGGGTTTAAAAATAGATTCGCCAGGTTTTAGACCTTCCAAAATTTCGACTTTTTGATAATCACTCAAACCTGTTTTTACTTTTCTTTTTTCCTTTTTACTGACTAAAACATATTCATCTTGAATCAAATAATTCTTTGGAATTGTAATTACATTCTTTTTGGTTTTTATGACGATATTCGCTTCGGCAGTCAAGTTTGGATACAGTTTAGGAGGCGGTTTTACAAAGTGAGCTTCTATCTTGAAAGTACGGGATTGTTCGACCATAATGGGATAAATTTTATCAACAATGGCTTCAAAAACAGCTCCTTTGTAACTGTCCATGGTAACATAGACCTTTTGTCCGAGGATTACTCGAACCATATCGTTTTCATCGACTTCAAGTTCTAACAAAAAAGAATTGGTTTTACCAATAGTTGCTAGTGGAATTTGTGGGGTAATATAAGCTCCTTCTCGAACCAATATATCAAATAATTGTCCAGAGAATGCACTTTTAACAGTAAAATCTTTTTGATTTCTTTGATTGATTTTTAGTGTATTGCTATTTATAGTTTCTTGGTTTTGCAATTGAGCTTTGAGTTGCGCCAATTGTTTAACTGCAACTTCATATTCCAGTTTGGAAGTTTTATAAGTGAGCACTAATTTTTCGTATTCTACATCCGAAATATATTCTAACTCTTTGACTTTTTTATTTCGTTTTAAAATAGATTCATCCAAAAGCATTTTATTCTTTGCTGTTTGAATTTTCATTTCAATTTCGGCAATTCGATCTTTGGAGTATTGATTGTTCTCTTTACTGAGTTGATAAGCCAATTCCGCATTTTGAGAGTTCAAAATGGCTCTGTCTTCGTCTAATTCAAATAGTTTCTGACCTACCGCTATTGATTGTCCAACAGTCGCATCAATTTTTTTTAAATTTCCACTTACGGTAGCATAAACAATATATTGTCCCTGAGCCTTTACCACTCCTGACGCATAGACACTTTCTGTTACATCTCCTACAGTAGGCTTAATTTCTCCGTTGTCCTTCTTAGCACAAGCTATTACTAGAAAAAAAGCAAATCCATAAACAAATATTGATTTTAACCTCATTTTATATTTTTTTGACGCTTATTTATACGAAAACTGATATAAATATACGACTTAAAAAAATGTAAAAAAATAATGATTGTTACATAATTACTAGCTCAATTAAATTTTGATTAAAAAAAATTAAACCCGTTAAAATGGCTTCTCCATTACATAATCCTCCATCAAATAACCATGTTCTAATTTAATATCAACTTCATCTACAATTTTAAAACCAATTTTTTTATAAAAATCCAATGCTTTATTAAAACGATTGACATTTAGAGAAAGAGCAATCGAATCATTTTCTTTAGCAATATTTTCGACAAAATCGATTAAACTTTTCCCAATTCCTTTACCTTGCGTTTGTGGCAAAATATAAATTTTATGGATCTTGGTTTGTTGTTTTTGGTTGTAATGATGCTCATAGGAAGCAAAACCTAAAGTCTCCTCTCCTTCTTTGGCTAAAATAAAATGATGCCCTTTATTGGCAACACTATCCTTTAAGGCTTCCTCATTATAAAAGGCATCCAACATATAATCCAATTGCACTTTCGAAAGAATTTCTCCATAAGCAACGGGCCAAGTTTGATGTGCTATATTTTGAATCGTTGGGTAATCGTTTGCCGTAGCTTTAACTATTGTGATCATTGAATATATAAAATAGAAGTTTGAAGGAGAAAATAGAATTCAGAACTAGCAATCAACTGATCACTAAAACTTGAACACTGAACACTTTTTTTAACCATGAATCGTCTCATTCTTACCATAATTGGCAATAACAGACTCTTCAAATTCCAACCATTCTCTCCAGCGTTTTTCTACATCAATTCCAACACCATATTTTCGGGCATAGGTTATAAAAGTGGTATAATGACCGGCTTCACTTTCCATCAAATCTCTATAAAAAACAGATAGTTCTTCGTCTTTAATGTTCTCAGAAAGTACTTTGAAACGTTCGCAGCTTCTAGCTTCAATCATGGCCGAAAACAACAATCGCTCCACTAGACCAGAAACTCGGCTTCCGTCACCGCTTTTTTTCATGTACAAATACAATTCATTTACATAATCATCTTTGCGCTCGCGACCTAATTTCAGTCCGCGCTTAATGATGATGTTGTGCACTTGTTCAAAATGATCGATTTCTTCTTTGGCCAAAGCCAATAAATCCTGAACTAAATCTTGGTGTTCTGAATTATTAGTAATAATGGTAATCGCGTTGGTGGCTGCTTTTTGTTCACACCAAGCATGATCGGTAAGAATCTCTTCGATGTTTTTTTCTACAATATTTACCCATCTTGGGTCGGTTGGTAATTTTAATCTTAGTACTGACATTATAAAATTAGTTTAAGGTTTAAAATTTTGTTTAAAGTTTAAGATTTTCTTGAAAAAGAAAAAGAGTTTAAAGTTCGAACTTTTGCACAATACAAAACCTTAAACTTTAAACTCTTTAAACTTTTAAACAAAAATTTAGAACACAAAGATTGCTCTTTCGCTCATCATTTCGTTTACTTCATTAGCTACTTCTTCGATAACATCTTCGTTAGTGTGATCTACCAAAACTCTATCGATTAAAGCAACAATAGTTTCCATATCTTCTTCAACAAGACCACGAGTGGTAATTGCAGCAGTTCCCACACGGATTCCTGAAGTTACAAATGGTGATTTATCATCAAATGGAACCATATTTTTGTTTACAGTAATTTCTGCTTTTACCAATGCATTTTCAGCTTCTTTTCCTGAAATTCCTTTGTTTCTAAGGTCAATCAACATCATGTGATTGTCTGTCCCTCCAGAAATAATATTGTATCCTCTTTTTACAAAAGCATCTGCCATTGCATTTGCATTTTTTTGCAATTGTCTAGCATACGTAAAGAACTCATCTTGCAATGCTTCACCAAAAGCAACCGCTTTAGCAGCAATAATGTGCATCAATGGTCCACCTTGATTTCCAGGGAAAACCGCAAGATCTAATAAAGATGACATCATTCTGATTTCTCCTTTTGGAGTAGTTAATCCCCAAGGATTTTCAAAATCTTTACCCATCATGATCAAACCTCCACGAGGTCCACGTAATGTTTTGTGAGTTGTAGTGGTTACAATATGACAATGTGGAATTGGATCATTCATCAACCCTTTGGCAATAAGCCCAGCAGGATGAGAAATATCAGCCATTAAAATAGCCCCTACACTATCAGCAATCACTCTAAAACGCTCAAAATCCATATCACGAGAGTAAGCCGAAGCTCCTGCAATGATTAATTTTGGTTGTTCTTTAGTAGCAATTTCTTGAATTTTATCATAGTTCAAGCGACCTGTTTCTTGATCTACACCATAAAAAACTGGGCTGTACAAACGTCCAGAAAAGTTTACTGGTGAACCGTGCGTCAAGTGACCTCCATGAGATAAATCGAAACCTAATATTTTGTCGCCTGGTTTCAAGCAAGCAAAAAATACGGCTGTATTCGCTTGTGAACCAGAGTGAGGCTGAACGTTTGCATATTCTGCGCCAAATAATGCTTTGGCTCTGTCGATAGCAATTTGTTCGACTACATCAACTACTTCACATCCTCCGTAGTATCTTTTGCCAGGATAACCCTCAGCATATTTATTCGTTAAAACAGATCCAGCTGCTTCCATAACTTCGTCACTTACAAAGTTTTCTGAAGCAATAAGTTCTAGTCCGTGTATTTGTCTGTCTTGTTCTTCAAGAATGAGGTCAAAAATTTGTTCGTCGCGTTGCATTTCTTTGATTTTCGTTAATTTGTCGCAAAAATACAAAAAAACGTTTGTTTAACTGTTAGATTATAATATATTTGACAAGTAATTTTCAACAAACAATTAACATTATCATGCCAATAACAGCCAACGATACCAGTAGAAAATCATGGTTAGAGGTACTGTCAGACAGTGACTTCCCTATACAAAACATCCCTTTCGGAGTTTTTCTTACCAAGGAAAATATCGTTACCGTAGGTACTCGAATTGGTAATTTTGCAATCGATTTAGGCGCTTTACAGCAATTAAATTACTTTGAAGGTATTGAATTGACGGACGATATGTTCATGCAAGATACCCTGAATGATTTTATATCCGATGGCCAAAAAACATGGCGATTAGTTCGCAATAGAATTGCAGAACTTTTTGATGCAAAAAATCCAGAATTAAGAGATAATACTACCCATAGAGACATTGTAATTTTCAGAATGGAAGATGTAGAAATGCAACTTCCCGTTCTAATTGGCGATTATACAGATTTTTATTCCAGTAAAGAACATGCAACTAATGTTGGAAAAATGTTCCGTGACCCAGAAAATGCTTTATTACCCAACTGGCTACATATTCCAGTAGGATATCACGGAAGAAGTTCAACTATTATTCCGTCTGGAATTCCAGTTCACAGACCTATGGGACAAACGTTGCCAAATGGTGAAACGAGCCCCGTTTTTGGACCATCTCGACTGGTAGATTTTGAATTGGAAACAGCATTTATCACAACCGATGTCAATATTATGGGAGAGAATGTTCCTGTAGGTGAAACCGAAGCTTATATTTTCGGAATGGTTTTATTAAATGACTGGAGTGCTCGTGATATTCAAAAATGGGAATACGTACCATTAGGACCGTTCTTAGCCAAAAACTTTGCTTCATCTATTTCACCTTGGATTGTAACTCTAGATGCGCTAGAACCTTTTAGAACAAAAGGCCCTAAGCAAGAACCTACACCTCTTCCTTATTTGCAACAAAAAGGAAAACATTCTTTTGACATCAATCTAGAAGTGGCTATTGCACCTGAAAATGAAACTCCAACAGTTGTTTCTCGATCTAATTTCAAACATATGTATTGGACAATGAGTCAACAATTAGCGCACCATACCTCAAACGGTTGTCGGGTAAACTCCGGTGACATGATGGGTTCAGGAACCATTTCAGGACCAACCCCTGACAGTTTTGGATCAATGTTAGAACTAACTTGGGGTGGTAAAAACCCAATACAATTAAATGATGGTACCGAACGTAAATTTATAAACGATGGTGATACCGTTATCATTAAAGGATACAGTCAAAACGGACAGGTTCGAATTGGTTTTGGAGAATGTTCCAGTAAATTACTTCCTCCATTTGTAAGACAATAATCCCAATACTTTCTAACCAACCGACAATTTAATAGTTGTCGGTTTTTTTATGCTTTTTAAAGACTGAATTTAACAAAGGAATAGTAAGTTTGCAAAATAATTTTAGTCAAAAATCAAAATAATTCATTGCCCCCAAAACATGAAAAAAATTACTACTATAATTGCTTTTTTTATTCTATTTACATCTTGTGGAGTAAAACAAACCCAAAACAATTTGGCATCAGGAAATTACGATGCTGCTATTGACATTGCTCTTTCCAATTTACGCTCTAACAAAGACAAAAAAGGAAAACAAGATTACATTTATTTACTTGAAGAAGCTTTCGCTAAAGCTAAAGAACGCGATTTAAATACTATCAGTTTTTTGAGTAAAGAGAACAATCCGAATGAACTGGAAAAAATTTACAGCACATACCTAACTCTAAATGAGCGACAAGAAAAAATTAAACCTTTGCTTCCGCTAAAATTAATTAAAGAAGGACGAAATGCCATTTTTCCATTCGATAATTATAATGAACCTATTATAAGTAGCAAAAATGCTTTATCCAATTATTTGTACACAAATGCAAAAGCCTTGATGCTGACCAAAAACAAAATGAATTACCGCAGGGTTTATGATGATTTAGCGTATTTGGAAAAAATAAATCCAAATTATAAGGATGTAGCCAAAATCATGGGAGAAGCTCAATTTAAAGGTACTGATTTTGTTATAGTATATACCCAAAATGAAACTAACATGATTATTCCAATACAATTGCAGAATGATTTATTGGATTTTAAAAGCTATAAATTAAATGATAAATGGACTATTTACCATAGTGTTAAACAAAAAGACATTTACTACGATTACGGAATGCAAATCAATTTTAGATCTATTTTTATATCGCCTGAACAAATAAAAGAAAGAGAATTTATCAAAGAACGCCAAGTAGTTGACGGACAGAAAAAACAGCTTGATGCCAATGGCAGAGTCGTTGTAGACAGAGAAGGCAAACCTGTAATGATAGATAATCTTATTAATGCAAGAGTAAATATTTATGAAGTTAGACAATTTAAATCCTGTCAGATTACTGCCAAAGTGGACTATGTAGATAACAAAACCAAACAACCTATAGAGTCATTCCCTATAACTAGCGAATTTGTTTTCGAAAACATCTATTCTACATACAAAGGAGATCGTCGTGCAGCCGATGATAATTATTACTCTTATTTCGACAAGAGAATTATGCCCTTTCCTTCAAGTGAACAGATGGTTTATGACACAGGCGAAGATTTGAAAGCCAAAATCAATTCGGTTATTTCCCGAAATTCGTTTAGAAAATAAGATCTTTTCATTACTAAAAAAAGAGGCAGTCTAAAAATTTAGACTGCCTCTTTTTTTTACATAAAACAAATTAAAAACTATTTGTCAGTATTAAAAATAACTTTACCTGTTTCAATATCATATACTGCTCCAACAATAGCTACTTTTTTGTTATCATAAAACTCTTTTAAAATAGGTTCTGCAGTTTTCAAAAAAGCAACACCATGTTCTATATTGACATCGATAACTTTATCCAGCACTAAATCATTATGAATTGCCAGATTTTTTTCTTCTTTCTCACTTTCAATATATTCTATAATTTTTTTAATATGATCCGTTTGTTCATAATGTCCATTTGATTTTATAAAAGCTTTCATAGCTCCACAATCTTTATGTCCCATCACGATCACCAGTTTACAATCTAAATGTTCAACGGCATACTCAATACTTCCTAATTCATAATCTCCCATTACATTACCTGCAGTTCTTATCGAAAAAATATCTCCAAGGCCCTGATCAAAAACAAGTTCAGCCGGAACTCTTGAATCGGAACAACTTACAACAATAGCAAATGGATGCTGACCCTTTTTTAGTTCGCGAATTCTTTCCAAAGTTTCATCAGGATGCATGGGTTTTCCTGAGGCAAATCGTTTGTTTCCTGCTTCGAGTTTTTGAAGTGGAGTTAAATTAGCATCTTCTGTTTTTTCAGTTTTATTACAAGCGAATACTACACTTATAAATAGTAAATAAAGCAATCCTTTTTTCATGATAATAGTCTTAAATTACAACAAATCTTATATTGTTATAAAGAATTTAAACAAAGTAATAAATAGTAATGAGTCGTAAATTTAAGAACATCAAACTGCGCAAATATTGACATTTATCATATTCAATGCATTATATAAGAGAAATAAAATCAATCATAATTCTCAAACGATATTGTTAATATATTTTGGGTTCATAAAGAATTCTCTTTTTTTTTATTTTTATAAAAAAAACCCCCTATTTTTTCCTAAAGATGTTATATCCGCGTAAGTGATAGCAGCTAGCTACCAAAGTAGCGCGAATAGCACGACCGCCGCTAGAGAAAAGGGCCATGACGACAAAGAAACTAGCCCTTTTTTCTAGCGGCGGTTACGCCCAAACGAACTTTTAGAATAAATGAGTCAAAATCATTTTAAAAACTCTTTTCTAATCCTTAGCCTTACTTCCTGAAAAAGAAAAATTAAGCTCAAAAACACTCATTTAAATTTAAAATTTCTTTTTTATTACAAAAATAGACCCATTTGTTAAAAAATTGACTTTTACAAAAATTTTAGCATTTGGATTGAAAAATAAGTGTAAATTTGCACCAATGAAAAAAATAGAAACATATAAAACAGTTATCTCTCGGATAATTACACCTACGACTTCTCCCGAAGTACGGATGCTATAATCATAGCTTCCATAGTGTAATCGTATTATATTTATTCATTTCTTATTTTATCGTTTTGAAATTATTTCCATCTTTATTTGGATTTATACATCCAAAAAAAATCACCAAACACATTTTATCTATCTGTAATTCAATTATTTGGATTGTTCTTTACTTCATTTATTCTATATTTGACATTGTAAATCCAGAACATTCCACACTTCATTACAGTACATTATTTAACCTAAAATATAACTCTTGAAATGAATATTTCTATTGTAGTAACTCAGGAAGAACATTATAAGTATGCGCAGGAAATATGCGATACCATAGAATCATCTGCCTTGTTGAGAGGTACTGGAATTGCCAAAAGAACACCAGAATACATCCAAAAGAAGATGGAAAAAGGCGATGCAGTTATTGCACTTAACAACGGAATCTTTGCTGGTTTTTGCTATATCGAAAGTTGGCAACACGGTCAGTTTGTGGCACACTCCGGTCTAATAGTTCATCCAGATTACAGAAATTTGGGACTGGCCAAAAAAATAAAATCGTTTGTATTTGACTATTCATTACAAAAATATCCAGACGCCAAAGTATTTGGAATTACAACAGGCTTGGCGGTAATGAAAATCAATTCGGATTTGGGCTACAAACCGGTTCCTTTTTCGGAACTGACTAACGACCCTAGTTTCTGGAAAGGTTGTCAAACCTGCACTAATTATGAAATATTAAAAAGCAAGGAACACAAAATGTGTTTGTGTACCGGAATGCTTTTTGACCCAAAAGAAAAACCGAAAGACCCACCCAAACATCCTTTTAACGTAAAAATTCTAAACCGATTGAGAGCCATAAAACAAGCTTTGTTTTTGGGACCACATCCTCCGAAAGGGGAACATCAAAAAATCTAAAATGGATTTTTGATAGTAAACAAAAAAAAAGAGAACAAATAAATATATTCAAAATATAACATAATCCTTTTCCGCAAATTCACCCTCGGAGAATGTTAAGGAAAAGGAAAAACCACAAAATCATGAAAAAAGTAGTATTAGCATACAGCGGAGGATTAGACACTTCATACTGTCTTAAATATTTGAAAAATGAAAAAGGGTATGAAGTTCATACCGTATTAATCAACACCGGCGGTTTTGACGAAGCCGAATTAAAAGCAATCGAAGACAGAGCCTACGAGTTGGGAAGCGCCAAACACGCCAACCTGACTATCGTTGACAAATATTATGACAAAGCCATTAAATATTTGATTTACGGAAATGTTCTAAAAAACAACACCTATCCCCTATCTGTAAGTGCAGAACGTGTTTTTCAAGCGATTGAAGCGATAAAATACGCTAAATCTGTTGGTGCCGAAGCGATTGCTCACGGAAGTACTGGTGCCGGAAATGACCAAATTCGTTTTGATTTGATTTTCCAAACCATCGCTCCCGAAATTGAAATCATCACTCCTATCAGAGACTTAAAATTATCTCGTCAAGAAGAAGTCGATTACTTAGCCAAAAACGGCGTTCACTATTCTTGGGAAAAAGCGCAATACTCGATCAACAAAGGACTTTGGGGAACTAGCGTAGGTGGAAAAGAAACCTTGACTTCAAGTAAACCTTTGCCAAGCGAAGCCTATCCATCGCAATTGCAAAAAACAGATGAAGAGAAGGTAACACTTCAATTCGAAAAAGGACAATTAGTGGGCATCAATGGTGTTCTTGATGCACCAACCAAAAATATTGTTGCACTAGAGAAATTAGCCAATGCGTATGCCATTGGTAGAGACATTCACGTGGGTGACACCATTATCGGAATCAAAGGAAGAGTTGGTTTTGAAGCCGCTGCACCTTTAATCATAATCAAAGCACACCATTTATTAGAGAAACACACGCTTGGAAAATGGCAACAATATTGGAAAGAACAACTAGGAAACTGGTACGGAATGTTATTTCACGAAGGTCAATTTCTGGATCCTGTAATGCGTAACATCGAAGCTTTCCTAGAAGATACTCAAGCTACGGTAAACGGAACTGTGATTGTTTCGCTTAAACCGTATCACTTTACCCTTGACGGAATCGAGTCCGAAAATGACTTGATGAACACTGGTTTTGGTCAATACGGCGAAATGAACAACGCTTGGACGTCTGACGATGCTAAAGGCTTTATAAAAATTCTTGGGAATGCGCAAAACATTTTTTCATCAGTAAACAAATTGACACACGATTAATACGGCATTTTAAAGAAATGTTAGGAGCGAAAGTTTAGGCATTTTTGGAGGTATGGGTTCCCGCTATTCGTTGCAATTCCCGATAAACAAAAACTACGGCAAAAAAGCCTTGTTTTTCTAAATCGGGAGATTTTCACTGCTATCGGGGCTAAAGAGGAAATATTAGGAATTACCAGGTTTTATCCTGCAAGGTTTTTTTTAACCTTGTAGGTATTAAATAACCTAAAATATACCTACAAGGTCAAAAAAAGACCTTGCAGGAAAAGGCAACAAAACGCATTCAGTTTTATAGCATATTTAAAAATAAAAAATTATGATTAACATAGGTATAATTGGCGGATCTGGCTATACAGCCGGAGAACTCATCAGAATATTAATGTTTCATCCCGATGTTACTATCGATTTTGTTTACAGCACCACCAATGCTGGAAAACCGCTTTCGGTAGCGCATCACGATTTGTTGGGCGATATCGAAATGAATTTTACCGATACCGTAAACCCTAACGTAAATGTAGTTTTCTTGTGTTTAGGACACGGAAAATCAAAAACATTTTTGACCGAAAACCAGTTTGCAAGCCATACTAAAATCATCGATTTAGGAAATGACTTCAGATTGCATAAAGACGAAGTTTTCGATGGTAAAAAGTTCGTTTACGGTTTACCTGAATTGAACAAAGGGGCGATTAAAAACGCTCAGTTCATCGCCAATCCGGGCTGTTTTGCGACTGCTATTCAATTGGCTTTATTGCCTTTGGCGGATGCCAAATTATTAAATGGAGATATTCACATCAACGCCACAACCGGAAGTACTGGTGCTGGAGTTGGACTTTCAGAGACTTCGCATTTCAGTTGGAGAAACAACAATATGTCGCATTACAAAGCTTTCGAACACCAACATTTGGGCGAAATTTCAGAAAGCTTGCACCAATTACAAAATGATTTCACAAACGAATTGCTTTTTATTCCAAACAGAGGGGATTTTCCAAGAGGAATTTTTGCAACATTATACACTACTTGCGACGAAAGCTTGGAGGATCTTGTAGCCAAATACGAAACATTCTATAAAAACCAACCTTTTGTAACTGTTACCACATCTGGTATCAATATGAAACAAGTGGTTCAAACCAATAAATGTATTATTAGTTTAGTCAAAAAAGGAAACCGGATTTTGATTACCTCAGTAATTGATAATTTAGTAAAAGGCGCCTCGGGACAAGCCATCCAAAATATGAATTTGATGTTTGGACTGGAAGAAAGTACGGGATTGCATTTGAAACCAAGTGGATTCTAGAAATAATTAAAAGATTGAAGAATTTAATGATTGAAAAATTAGTGAAATTCATAAAAGATATAAATCTTTAAATTCTTCAATTTTTAAATAATTAAATAATTAAAAATGAACTTATTTGACGTTTACCCATTATACAACATCACTCCTGTAAAAGCATTAGATTGCACAATTACAGATGAAAATGGTGTAGAATATTTAGATTTATATAGTGGCCACGGGGTAATCTCCATTGGACACACACAACCGGAATATGTAGCCAAATTGAAAAACCAATTGGATAACATCGGGTTTTATTCGAATGCGATTCAGAATCCATTGCAAGTGGAATTGGCTGAAAAATTAGGCAAACTTTCAGGATGTGAAGAGTACAGTTTATTCTTGTGCAGTTCTGGTGCTGAAGCCAATGAAAACGCATTAAAATTAGCCTCTTTCCACAACGGAAAATCAAGGGTAATTGCTTTTGACAACTCTTTTCACGGAAGAACTTCGGCAGCGGTTGCGGTAACAGACAACAAGAAAATTGTTGCTCCAATCAACGCACAGCAAGTGGTTACTTTCTTGCCGTTAAACAATCTTGATTTAGTGGAAGCCGAATTGAAAAAAGGTGATGTTTGTTCCGTAATTATCGAAGGAATTCAAGGTGTTGGTGGATTGGACGAAGGCACTACCGAATTTTTCCAAGGTTTAGAAAAATTGTGTACTCAATACGAAGCGGTTTTGATTTTGGACGAAGTACAATCCGGTTACGGAAGAAGTGGAAAATTCTTTGCGTTTCAACACCACAATATCAAACCGGATATTATTTGTCTTGCCAAAGGAATGGGGAACGGTTTCCCAATTGGCGGAATCTTGATTGCTCCAAAATTCACCGCTAGCCACGGATTGCTGGGAACTACCTTTGGTGGAAGCCATCTTGCTTGTGCCGCTGGTATTGCGGTTTTGGATGTAATTGAAAATCAAAAACTGATCGACAACGTAAATGAAGTTTACGCCTATTTCTTGGATGCTATTAAACAAGTTCCTGAAATTATCAAAGTGAAAGGAAAAGGATTGATGCTTGGCGTAGAATTTGATTTTGAAGTAGGTCCGTTACGTAAAAAACTGATTGTCGAAAAACTAATTTTTACAGGAAGTGCCAACAATAAAAATCTATTGAGAATCCTTCCACCTTTGACAGTCAAAAAGGAAGCTATTGATACATTTATAGTTGCTTTGAAAGAAAGCTTAGCTGAATTAAAGGCCTAGATAAAAAAAATAGAATGCTTTTTCAAAGCAAAACTTAACAAACTTAATCTCTTAATGGTTTGAACTTTTTTTGAAATATTAAGAGATTAAACAAATTAAGCAAAAGTTTATCCTTTTTTAAAATAGAATAAACGCTAACCAATAACCAAAAACCAATGAGCCATTTATTACCCATACAAAAAAGAAATGCAGTTCTGAATCGAATGGCAGATTTGCTCGAACAAGAAAGAACCAACATCAAAAAAAGCAATCAGGAAGATCTTGAAAACTACAAAAGCGATGATTTCGCGATGGAAAAACGCTTACTTGTAGACGATACCAAAATTGACGGTATGATACTTTCATTACGTCAATTGTTTGCTCAAGAAGATCCTGTTGGTCAGGAACGCTTTCATTTTGTACACGATAATGGCATCAAAATCACCAATAAAACAGCGGCTTTCGGAACGATATTGATTATTTACGAATCCAGACCGGACGTAACTGTTGAAGCAGGAGGTATCGCTTTCAAATCAGGGAATAAAATCCTCTTGAAAGGCGGTAAAGAATCCCTACTTTCCAATATGAAAATTGTGAGTCTTTGGCACCAAGCTTTAAAAGACAATGATGTAGATACGAATTGGGTCGAATATTTAAATTACGACCGAAACGAAACACAAGCCTTTTTAGAAAAACCAACCCAAAAAGTAGATCTGATTGTACCAAGAGGCGGTGAAAATCTAATTGCTTTTGTCAAGAAACACGCTACTTGCCCCGTGATTGTAAGCGGTCGTGGCAACAATTTCGTGTATGTAGATAAGGAAGCCAATTTAGACCAAGCACTTTCTATTATTATCAATGGTAAAACCTCAAATATATCAGTTTGTAATGCTTTGGATAAAGTATTAATTGACACAAATCTACCAAACTGGGAAGCTTTTGCGAAAAAAGTGGTTACCGAATTACAACAAAAAAACGTGACCGTTTTGGGAGACGAAACGATTTCAAAAACAACAAACGTTCCTCAAATAGAATCGGATTTGGTTTGGTACGAAGAATTTCTGGATTATAAAATTGTTATCGGCGCTATCAATTCCAATCAAGAAGCGATTGAAAAAATAAATAAATATTGTGGCGGACATTCGGCTTCCATCATCACCAAAAATGATGCTGTTGCACAAGAATTCATGGAAAATGTGGATACAGCAGCAGTATATCAAAACGCCTCTACCCGATTTACCGATGGTGGTCAATTTGGTCTGGGCGGAGAATTAGCGATAAGCACTGATAAATTGCACCAACGCGGTCCCATTGGATTGCAACATTTGGTGACCAATAAATGGTATATTTATGGTGACGGACAGATAAGATAAGATTGCAGATTGTTGATTAACGATTTTTGATTTCAGAATAAAGAGAAAAGAACAAAGAATAAAGATTTTTAGGAAGATAATGCTTTGCGAACTTCGCGTTTTTAAGTGTTCGAATTATAAAAAACTTTGTGCCCCTTGCGGTTAAATATCAACACAAAGCTTTGCGAACATTGCGTTTTTAAGCGTTTCAATTATAAAAAACTTTGCGCCCATTGCGGTTAAATATCAACACAAAGCTTTGCGAACTTAGCGTTTTTTAAGCGTTAGAATTATAAAAAACTTTGCGCCCCTTGCGGTAAAATCCTCAAACGGTAAAAAAACATAAAAATGGCTAAAAAAAGAATATTACTAAAGTTAGGCAGCAACACCTTAACCAAAGAAACCAATCATATTTCGAGAGGAAAAATTGAAGACATTGGGGTGCAAATAGCCGCTTTACAAGACGAATACGAATTCATTATTGTGAGTTCAGGAGCAATTGCTGCCGCCAAACAATTTGTAAAACTAGACAACAATGATCAGGATGTGTTTGTAAAACAAGCCTTGGCATCTATTGGTCAACCCCATTTAATGCGGATTTACCATGAAAATTTTAGTGATTTGGGATTGCATATTTCGCAATGCCTACTTTCCTACTCTGATTTTGAAAAGGAACAATCGAAAGTCAATATTGTAAACACCATCAATGTATTGGTCAAAAACAGTTACATTCCGATTATCAATGAAAATGATACGGTTGCCACAGATGAAATTAAATTTGGTGATAATGATAAATTAGCAGCCTTAACTGCGGTATTATTAAACGTTGATATTCTGATTATTGCAACCAACACTAATGGAATTTATACCAAATCGTCAATAAATGATGAAGTTCCAGAAACAATCGAATTGGTTACCGATTTGTCGCTGTTGCAAAAAGAAATTGGCGACAAAAAATCGTCTCACGGAACAGGCGGTATGCAGTCTAAAATTGATTCGGCTGCCATTGCCAAAGCGGCAAATATAGAAACTTGGATTGTGAATGGACTCGAAGATAATTTTATGTTGAAAGCTTTGAATAATGAAATTGCATTCACAAAGATCGTGTAGAAATAGTACGCGGATGACCCGGATTTGCTAAAGCAAAGACGCGGATAAAAACTGATTTTTTTTTATTTATTAGCTTAAGATATTGAGAAAAAAACTGAGTATTTTATAAATTTACTTAAATTGTGTAAAAACAGAACATTGATAATACTGATTAGCTAAAACATAAATTAAAACTGATTTTAAATATGGGTCTATTACACGAAGAATTAACAGATATTATTATAAAAACTTTTTATGAAGTTTATAATGAATTGGGATATGGCTTTTTAGAAAAAGTATATCAAAATTCCCTGTATTTAGAATTAAAAAATAAAGGCTACAATGTTGAAGCTCAAAAGAGAATTAACGTTTACTATAAAGGAACTGAAGTTGGTGAATATTATGCTGATTTAATAGTTGAAAACACGATTATTCTCGAATTAAAAGCCGCTGATTGTATTGTAAAAGATTTTGAAAACCAAATTTTAAATTATTTAAGAGCTACAGATTGTGAAGTGGGATTGCTTTTAAACTTTGGAAAAAAACCCGAATTCAAAAGAAAAATATATGAAAACAACCGAAAAGCAAGAAAACAAAAAATCGTTTAATCGGCATCAATTATAAGTTTAAAAAATCCGCCCCTCATCTGTGTCTTCGCGATAGCGAATCAGTTTAATCAGCGTACAAATAATAAGTAACATAAGAAAAAAATCCGCGCCTTATCTGTGTCTTCGCGATAGCGAATCAGTTTAATCAGCGTACAAACTATTTACATTATGAACTACACCTCAATAAAAGAAATAGATTCACTCCAAAAATGGGTGAAACAAGCTTTAAAAATTAAAGAAAACCCACTTAAAAACAAGAAGCTGGGAAAAAACAAAACCTTAGTAATGTTGTTTTTCAACTCGAGTTTGAGAACCCGTTTGAGCACGCAAAAAGCAGCCATTAATCTAGGAATGAACGTTATGGTGATGAACTTTGGAAGCGAAGGCTGGACCCTCGAATTTGAAGACGGTGCAATTATGAACCAAGGCGCTTCGGAACACATCAAGGAAGCCGCCGAAGTGGTTTCTCAATATGCCGATATCATTGCCATAAGAGCTTTTGCTGGTTTGGTTGACAAAGAAAAAGACAATGCCGAAACAGTAATAAACGGTTTTGTGAAATATGCCACTGTACCGATTCTAAATATGGAAAGTGCCACAGGACATCCGTTGCAATCCCTTGCCGATGCCATCACTATGGAAGAACACAAGACCAAACACAGACCAAAAGTAGTATTATCTTGGGCACCGCACCCGAGAGCGTTACCTCAGGCCGTTCCCAATTCATTTGTAGAAATGATGCAATTGCAAACCGAAATGGATTTTGTGATTACACATCCCGAAGGCTACGAATTGAATCCTGAAATTACCAAAGATTCTAAAATCGAGTATGACCAAGATAAAGCTTTTGAAAACGCCGATTATATTTATGCCAAAAACTGGAGTAATTACAAAGAATACGGTAAAATAACCAATTCTGACCCGAATTGGACCATCACTGCCGATAAAATGAAAGGAACCAACAATGCCAAATTCATGCACTGTTTGCCTGTAAGACGTAACGTAATTGTAACAGATGAAGTAATTGACAGCGAAAATTCGATCGTGATTGAGCAAGCCAATAATAGAACCTACTCGGCGCAATTGGTGTTGCAGAAGATTTTGAAAAAATTAGAGAAAAGAAAATAGAACATAGACAAATAGACAATAGACATTTTAGTAAATCACAAATCTAAAATTGTTAATCAACAATCATAAATCAATATGACTCCATTATCAATCATAAAAATAGGTGGCAACATCATCGACGATCCAACCGAATTGGCACAATTCCTTACTGATTTTTCCAAAATAGAAGGATACAAAGTACTGGTTCACGGTGGCGGAAAATCGGCTACAAAAATGGCTAAAAGCATTGGATTAGTGCCCCAAATGATTGATGGACGCCGCATTACCGATGCGCCAATGCTCGAGGTAGTGGTAATGATTTATGCAGGTGAAATCAACAAAAATGTTGTGGCTCAATTGCAGGCGAATACTACTAATGCTATGGGCTTTTCAGGCGCCGACGGCAATTTGATTCTTTCCACAAAAAGAAATCACCCAACGATTGACTATGGCTTTGTGGGCGACGTACAAAAAGTAAATACCTCTTTATTGGAAACATTACTAAAAAGCGGAATAACTCCCGTTTTTTGCGCCATCACACACGATGGAAAAGGACAATTATTGAATACCAACGCCGATACGATTGCCAGTGAATTGGCCATTGCATTATCCGAAGTATTTGAAGTTACTTTGACCTATTGCTTCGAAAAACCAGGTGTTTTGTATAATGCAGATGATGACAGCTCCGTAATCGAAAAAATCAATCACGAATTGTACACCAAATTAAAGGCCGAAAAAGCGATACATTCCGGGATGATTCCTAAATTAGACAATTGTTTCAACAGCTTGTCCAAAGGCGTTCAAAAAATAAAAATTGGACACCACCGAATGTTGCAAAACGTCGGAATTGTTCATACGAGCATTGAATTATAAAAAACAATAACAAACCTAACAGGTTTTTAAAACCTGTTAGGTTTCACGAAAATATATGAAGAACATAGAAACCCTAACACAAGAGGCCATCGCGTTATTAAAATCGCTGATTGAAACTCCTTCCTTTTCAAGTGAAGAAGACCAAACAGCGCTTTTAATCGAAAATTGGTTTCGTCAAAACAACATTCCTTTCGAACGGGAAAACAACAACATTTGGGCTTTCAATCAGCATTTTGATCAATCCAAACCCACACTGTTACTCAACTCGCACCACGACACTGTAAAACCGAATCAAGGTTACACGAACGATCCATTCAAAGCCATCGAAAAAGACGGCAAATTGTATGGCTTGGGCAGTAATGATGCAGGAGGATGTCTGGTTTCGCTTATGGCGGCTTTCGTTTATTTTTATGCCAAAGAAAACCTATCCCATAATATTGTTATGGTGGCTTCTGCCGAAGAAGAAAGCAGTGGTAAGCAAGGTCTAAACAGCGTTTTGAAACATTTACCCGTGTTGGATTGCGCCATCGTGGGTGAACCTACTTTGATGCAATTGGCTGTAGCAGAAAAAGGATTATTGGTACTCGATGTCGTTGTCAAAGGAACCGCCAGTCACGCTGCTCACAACAACCCCGACAACCCAATTTACAATGCGATGAAAGTAATTGAATGGTTTAACACCTACCAATTCGAAAAAATATCAGATGTTTTAGGACCTGTAAAAATGACCGTGACCCAAATCAATGCCGGAAAACAACATAACGTAGTTCCTGCCGAATGCCATTTGGTGGTTGATATACGCGTAAATGACTGTTACAGCAATATCGAGATTTTAGAAACGATAAGCCCCCCAACCCCCAAAGGGGGAGTAAAAGATTCAGGAGTCGAAGTTATTGTGACACCGCGCTCGATGCACTTGAACGCCTCATCTATTCCCGTTTCACACGGTTTGGTACAAGCCGGAATCGCATTGGGAAGAACGACTTATGGCTCGCCTACCCTTTCGGATCAATCGGTTTTGATTTGTCAATCCTTGAAACTTGGGCCAGGAGAATCACTGCGGTCACACTCGGCAGACGAATTTATATATGTAAACGAAATTGAAGAAGGAATCCAATTGTACATCAAAATACTGGGAGACTTTTTGAAAAACTAAAATAATCATCCTGAGCATAGTCGAAGCAAGGAGCTAATCCCGCTATCCGTTGCAATCTTTTTATTTTTAAAGAAAAAATAAAAAGGATTTCCACTTCTATCGGGGCTAGGGCATTAGGGAAACAAGAGGATTTTTTAAAACAAAAAAGTAATTTATTTTAGCATTTTTAGGTTTGAAAACCGAAGTTTCCAAATCTAAAATCTAAAATCTAAAATCTAAAATTGAATATGAAACTTTGGGAAAAAGGAATACCAACCGACAAACAAATCGAACATTTCACCGTAGGAAACGATAGAGAACTCGATTTGGTTTTGGCTAAATACGACGCTTTAGGCTCTATTGCCCACGCCAAAATGTTAGGACAAATTGGACTGTTAACAAATGCTGAAGTCGTTTCTTTGGTTTTAGCTTTAGATGAAATCATAAAAGACATTGCTAACGGGAATTTCGAAATCGAAGACAGCTTTGAAGATGTACATTCTAAAATTGAATATTTACTGACCGTAAAACTGGGCGATGCCGGGAAAAAAATCCACACCGCGCGTTCCCGTAACGATCAGGTTTTGGTCGACGTAAATTTGTATCTGAAAGATGTAGTAAAAGAATTGAAAGAGCAGGTAAAAACGCTTTTTGATTTAATGATGGAATCCGCAGAGAAACACCAAAATGTATTGTTGCCAGGTTACACACACCTTCAAATTGCAATGCCTTCTTCTTTTGGGATGTGGTTTTCCGCTTATGCCGAAAGTCTGATTGATGATATCACAATGCTCAATGCCGCTTTGAAAATTGTAGATCAAAATCCACTTGGTTCTGCTGCGGGTTACGGAAGTTCGTTTCCTATCAACAGAACATTTACTACCAAAGAATTGGGATTTGAAACCTTAAAATACAATTCGGTTGCCGCACAAATGAGCCGAGGAAAATCCGAAAAAACAGTAGCTTTTGCGATGAGCAGTGTAGCTTCTACCCTTTCAAAATTCTCTATGGATGTGTGTTTGTATATGAGTCAGAATTTTGGTTTCATTGGTTTACCTTCGCATCTTACAACAGGTTCCAGTATTATGCCACATAAAAAAAACCCAGATGTTTTTGAATTAATTCGTGGTAAGTGCAACAAGATTCAAGCCTTACCGTATGAAATTACTTTGATCACCAATAACCTACCAAGTGGTTACCACAGGGATTTACAACTCTTGAAAGAAGGATTGTTTCCGGCGATTCAAAACCTAAAAGCGTGTTTGGATATTGCTATTTTCTCTATAAAAGACATCACGGTAAAAGACAACATTTTGAATGACCCTAAATACAACTATCTGTTTACTGTTGATACCTTAAACGAAATGGTAGTTGCGGGAATGCCTTTTAGAGATGCTTACAAAGCCGTTGCCGAACAATTGGAAAACGGAACCTACCAATCTCCAAAACAAACCAAACATACCCACGAAGGAAGTATTAATAATTTGTGTTTGGAGGAAATAAAGAATAAAATGAAGAATTCATATTAATTCAAAAATAATCCTAATTAAAAATCCATAAATACTCTTTATGGATTTTTTTTTGTAACCAATTATACTTTAAAACATTACTAAAACAACTCTAAAAAATAACAATATAAATCAAAAATTTAACACTAAAGAAATAGTATGCATACATAATATTATATATTTTCACAAAAAAATATAAAACTAACCCTAATGAAATTAACCTACACAATTGCATTTTTAGTATGTATCAGCTCTCTTTTATTTAACAGTTGTTCAAGCAATGACGAAACAAAAACAGACTCGAGTACTACTGATAACGCTACCTTAAAAACCTTTACCGATGTTACTTTTTCATTAGACCAATCCGAAGGATATGATGCTGGTCTACTTTTTTCAACAGAATTGGGAAAATCATTTAAAAAAAGCAAGATTGATGCAGCAACTTTACCCAAAATTGATATCGTTTTCTATAGTTCAAATTCTAGTTTAAACTATTTTATGAGCCCCAATAATGCTGATTATGGAATCAAAAATGCTACAGCTTCCATTTTTATTAATGCTCCGAATGATTTAATGACAATTGAAAATTTCAAAAATATAGTAAAAGGTTCTGATTTTGAAACTATAAAAATTGACACCGATGATTATGATTCATTCCCTGATAGCCAAATGCCAAATGTTGTATTATTCAAAAATGCAGCTGGCAAAAAAGGAGCGATCTATATTAAATCGGTTCACAGAGTGGGTTACGATCCAAGAATTGTAGTGGATATTAAAATCCAAAAATAACATTGCTTACTAATTCAATTGTTGAAACCAATTTTTCTAAATAGAAGAGTTGGTTTTTTTATTCCATTTTTAAATCAAAATTAAAGGAAATACAAAAAATGATAATCTGCTCCCATTTCTTATATTTTAAAAATTACTCTTCCTTCACTCTTTAATTCATACTAAAAATTCTATATATTTGAGAAATATCTTAAATAAATAGCATGGCAAATTTCGAAGAACAGGCAACCCAAACGCTTTTTGACAATAATCACATCACCGGAGAACAATTTGAAGCCATTCAAGCGTATCGAGGTTTGAACTTGTTTTCGGTTCACAATGAACTGAAATTTTTACTATACCTTTCGATATTGATGTTTACTTCTGGGATTGGAATTTTGATTTACCAAAATATCGACTCGATTGGACATACCGCAATATTGGGACTATTGCTTTTGGTAACTTTAATCTGTTTTTACTTTTGTTTTAAAAATCATCCGGGTTTCAAAAAAGAAGAAGTTCTATTCCCTAATCCGCTGTATGATTATTTGGTACTTACCGCGGTTATATTGAGCTGTACGTTTGTGGGCTATTTGCAGTTTCAATACCAAACTTTTGGAACACATTTCGGATTGGCTACTTTGGTGCCAACGGTTATCAGTCTTTTTTGCGCCTATTATTTTGACAACAAAAGTGTCTTGTCCATTGGAATCACTGGAATGGCAGCTTATTTGGGACTTTCGGTTAATCCAAAGCATGTTTTTGAAAACGAGATGATTGATAATACCTACTTAAGTTATGTTGGATTGGCCTTTGGTTTAACTTTATTGCTTTGGGTTTTGTATGCTAACAAAATAAATTTAAAAAAACACTTCAATCTGGTCTATCTTACTTTTTCATTGCATTTGGTTAGCATAGCCTGTATCGTCAATTTATTTGAAGAATTCTGGTTGCTTTTTGGTTTAGTTTTGGGAATTGCAACTTATTATTTTTATAATTTAAGTTATCAAATCAGATCCATTTCATTGTTCCTGTTTACAGTTTTATACGGCTATATTGGCATAAATATCCTTTTTGTAAAGATTTTAGATTCCATCCATTTCGAAGATCTATCCTCTGTATTGATATTCACAACGCCTTTTTATTTTATTGGCTCCATAATAGGATTTATAAAATTGATTAAACATTTCAACAAAAACACTACCGATGATAGCATACGATAAAGCACTTTTAAACAACGTTTACCTAGACGAAGAAGCGAATCGATTGAAAGAATCGGGTTTTATTAATCACGAACAATACAAAGCTTTGGGCAATCAATTACCAAGGTTAAAAAGTCAAAACAACCTCTTTATCCGAATTGGTTTCTTTATTCTGGGTGGCATGTTGTATTCTTCGATTTGTGGATTTATATCGCTCTTGGGCATAGGCGTTATGGACAATGCATACTTGTTTTTCATCTATCTTTTTGCTGTAATTGGTTTTGGAGCCAAAGAATATATGTCTAAGAATATGAATTATTTTGGTTTTGGTCTGGATGATGCTTTTATTTTGGGTGGCATTGCAACACTATTGACGGCGGTTGGACTCACTTTTGAACAAAATTATAACACCAACTATCTGGCGGTTATTTTAGTAATGGCAATCGTTTCGAGTATTGCTTATTTGCGATACCTAAATCTGTCTTTGGCACTACTCGCCTGTTTTGGAATAACAGGAAGTCTAGCGTACGCGACATTCGAGTATTTAACAATCGGAAAAACCATTTTGCCTTTTGTGATGTTGCTGTTTTCTGGCGGGTCTTATTTTATTTCAAAAAAAGCATTACAAAATTTAACTGTTCCTTATTATTACAACGGACTGAAACTAGCCAAAGGTTTTTGTCTAATTTTATTCTATCTCGCAGGAAATTATTATGTGGTGAGAGAATTAAATTTTAGCCTGTCTGATGATTATTTCTATGACGGTCAAAGTCCCGAAATTCCTTTTGCTATATTCTTTTGGGCTTTTACAATGTCGATTCCTTTGGTTTATCTCTTTTTCTCATTGAAAAACAAAGACCGAATGATGCTTTGGATTGGTTTTCTGGCGCTTTGCTTTGCCTTTTTCACCTTCAGAATGTATCATAATGTTTTACCTCCCGAAGTGGCTTTGACTATTGGTGGTTTGTTAGTATTTGCTTTTACCTATTTTGTCATAAAAAGAACAAAACACAACGAAACGGGCCTTACTTTTAAAGTCGACCGATTTACCAACCCAAATGCCTTTGCTAATGTTCAAGCGCTTGTGGTTGCTTCGCAATTTGGATTGAAACCCGAAGCAAAAGTCGAGGAATCACCAATGGAATTTGGAGGTGGCGGATTTAGTGGTGGTGGTTCGAATGGGGAGTTTTAGATTCAGACCAACACAAAAAACTTTTAAATACAAATTTCACAGATTAGCACAGCTTTTTAAGCATAATTTAAAAAAATATGTGCTAATCTCTGGAACAATTACAGTAGATTGATAAGTTCTCAAATTATAAAAGGTGATTCCAAATCAAAATTTGGGACTTTTTTCATTTATATATTGCGTAATGCTTTCTACTTTTTCAACAAATTCTTCATTCGTTGGAAAAAACTGTTGCATATCAACCGGCAGATTCGGTGATGTAGAATAAGTGGCCACTCCAATGGGTTTATTAACATCTTGAAGTGCAAATTCTACAATAGTCCTATTTTTAGACTTGCAAATAATGATTCCGATACTAGGCCTTTCGTGTTCCTTTTTGACTTTAGAATTTAGAATAGAAAGATAAAAATTCATTTTCCCTGCAAAATCGGGATTAAACTCATCAATTTTTAAATCGATAGCAACTAAACATTGCAACTCCCGATGAAACAATAAAAGATCGACTTCATAATTTTTATTTTCAACTTTTACAGAAAACTGATTGCCTATAAAACTAAAATCGCCTCCAAGAGCAGTAAGAAAATTTCTAATATTGGTCAATATCGCTTGTTCCAATTGACTTTCAGAATGAGGTTCTGATAGATTTAAGAAATCAAATAAATATTCATCTTTTACAATAAAATTAGCATCATTAGCCTCTTCTAAAGCTAAAGTCGTATCAAAATTGGTTTGATTTAGTATTGTTTTTTGATAATGCTGTGCATCAATGGCATTAATAAGCATCGTCTTAGACCAACTGAATTTTTTGGTTCTATTAATATAAAAAAAACGTTCATGCTCGTCTTTGCATTTTTCAATTATAAGAATATTATGCGTCCAGGGAATTTCTGCCACCAATGGTGGCAGAATTAAATCACTTACATGATATTCTTCATATAATGTTCGCATTCTCCACAAATTTCGAGCAGAAAACCCTTGAATCCCGACAAATTCCTTTTGCAGTTCAATTGCCAAAAGCTCAACAATACTTTTACCCCAACCAAATTCTTGTTGACGTTCGACTATTGCTTTACCAATATTCCAATAAAGCATAACTTGTTCGGCATTTACTTTTTGCAAAGCGCGATATTGCGCGGCTTTGATTTGTTTTTTTATCTCAGAAATAAAAATAATTTGTGAAGACTCTAGTTGCATAGTTACTTTTTTACAAGACTAATATACAAACTACTTATTAATCTTACAACCTCTCCTCCAAATCCTTTGCGTCAATATCACTATGCGAAACATCATAAACCGATTGACCATTTTTAATCAACAACAATTGAGGAGATTGATGAACCACTTTAAAACGGCTCGCTATTTCATTGGAAACATCACGGTGTTCAATTAAATCCAAAAAATAAGTGTCGGTTGCATCAGCCGAATCAAATTCATTTTCAAATTGTTTCAGCGCAAATCTGCTTATGCTGCAACGGGTGCTGTGTTTGAAGATTGCTACCGGCTTTTCATTCGATAACGCAACAATCTCATTCAGTTGGTCTACGTTCGTTAACGGAATCCAATTGATTTTACTTGTTTTGGCCTTATTTTCCTCTGAACTACCAAATAGGGAATTAAATATACTCATTTTGTCGTATTTTATGTCTTTTTGTCTTTATAAAGTAATGAAAATCATAGTTTAAACGTCAAATTGTCCGTAAATTTATAGTGGAATATAATTTGATATTTAATTTGCAAAGTTAGTTATTAAATAGTAAGATTTAGTGAATCGTGAAAAGTGAATCGTGAAAAGTAATTAGCCGATAGTAAAAAAGAATACACATCATCTAATACACAAAAAGAGTAATATTCATCAAAAAAAAATTATGCAGATTTTACGTAATTATTTCACTTATAATCAGCAATAAGTATAAACTTGAGTTTTCATTATTAACTTTTCACTATTAACTTTTCACTATTAACTTTTCACTATTAACTTTTCACTATTAACTTTTCACTATTAACTTTTCACTATTAACTACTAACTTTTCACTATTCACTTTTCACTATTCACTAAAATAAAACCTTTAGACATGAACATTAATAAATTTACCATTAAATCGCAGGAAGCCATACAGCTTTCACAGCAGCTGGTTCAGAGTTTGGGTCAACAGCAAATCGAGAACGAACACATTTTCAAAGCTATTTTTGAAGTAGATGAGAATGTGGCTCCGTTTATTTTGAAAAAACTAAACGTCAATGTGCCTTTGTTTTTACAAATTCTAGACAGTACCATCCAGAGTTTTCCGAAAGTATCCGGAGGTGAAATTCAGCTTTCCAGAACGGCTAATTCTGCATTGAATGAAGCCGAAATCATTGCAAAAAAAATGAATGACGAATACGTTTCTGTCGAACATTTGATTCTCGCTATTTTCGATTCGAAAAGCAAAGTGGCGCAAATCTTAAAAGACCAAGGCGTAACCGGAAAAGGACTAAAAGCAGCAATCGAAGAATTGCGCAAAGGCGAGCGAGTAACCTCTGCCTCTGCCGAAGAAACCTACAATGCTTTGAATAAATATGCCAAAAACTTAAACGAATTGGCTCGATCCGGAAAACTAGATCCTGTAATTGGCCGTGACGAAGAAATCCGTCGTGTATTGCAAATCCTTACCCGACGAACCAAAAACAATCCGATGCTGGTAGGTGAACCCGGAGTGGGTAAAACCGCCATTGCCGAAGGTCTCGCACACCGAATTGTAGATGGTGATGTACCCGACAATTTGAAAGACAAAATCGTATTCTCCTTAGATATGGGAGCTTTGATTGCGGGAGCCAAATACAAAGGAGAATTCGAAGAACGTTTAAAATCAGTAGTTAAAGAAGTCATCGCGGCCGAAGGAGACATCGTGTTGTTCATTGACGAAATTCACACGCTTGTAGGTGCAGGCGGTGGCGAAGGCGCTATGGATGCCGCCAATATCTTGAAACCAGCTTTGGCTCGTGGCGAATTGAGAGCTATCGGTGCAACGACTTTAGACGAATACCAAAAATATTTCGAAAAAGACAAAGCGCTCGAACGCCGTTTCCAAAAAATCATTATCGAAGAACCCGATACCGAAAGTGCGATTTCGATTCTAAGAGGAATCAAGGAAAAATACGAAACACACCATAAAGTACAAATCAAGGACGACGCCATTATTGCTGCCGTAACGCTATCACAACGTTACATCACCAATCGTTTCCTTCCGGACAAAGCCATCGATTTGATGGACGAAGCGGCTTCTAAACTGCGAATGGAAATTAACTCCAAACCAGAGGAATTGGATGTTTTGGATCGAAAAATAATGCAGTTGGAAATCGAAATTGAAGCCATCAAACGCGAAAAAGACGAAAGCAAACTCAAAATATTAGGAATGGATTTGGCCAATCTCAAAGAAGAACGAAATGAGATTTACGCCAAATGGAAATCTGAGAAAGAAGTCGTTGATAACATTCAAATCGTAAAAACCGAAATTGAAGACTTCAAATACGAAGCCGAACGTGCCGAGCGTGAGGGCGATTATGGTAAAGTAGCCGAAATTCGTTATGGAAAAATCAAAGAAGCCCAAGAGCGACTAGCCGTTTTTACCAAACAATTACAGGAAAACCAATCGGGAACTTCGTTGATTAAAGAAGAAGTAACCCGAGAGGACATTGCCGAAGTAGTGGCCAAATGGACTGGAATTCCCGTGATGAAAATGTTGCAAGGCGAGCGCGAAAAACTATTGCATCTGGAAGAAGAACTGCACAAACGTGTGGTTGGTCAGGAAGAAGCCATCGAAGCCGTGAGTGACGCCGTGCGCCGTAGTCGTGCCGGTTTGCAGGATATGAAAAAACCTGTCGGAACTTTCCTTTTCCTTGGAACAACAGGAGTGGGAAAAACCGAGTTGGCCAAAGCACTAGCCGAATACCTCTTTGACGATGAAAACGCGATGACACGAATCGATATGAGCGAGTACCAAGAACGCCACAGCGTAAGCCGATTGGTCGGTGCCCCTCCAGGATACGTGGGCTATGACGAAGGTGGACAATTGACCGAAGCCGTGCGTAGAAAACCGTATTCTGTGATTTTGTTGGATGAAATCGAAAAAGCCCATCCAGACACTTTCAATATTTTGTTACAAGTGCTTGATGAAGGGCGTTTGACCGACAACAAAGGACGTTTGGCCGATTTCAAGAACACAATTATCATCATGACTTCCAACATGGGAAGCCAAATCATACAGGATAAGTTTGAGAACCTGAAAGGAAGTGTCGAAGCCGCCACCGAACTCGCCAAAGTCGAGGTACTCGGATTATTGAAACAAACCGTGCGTCCCGAGTTCATCAACCGTATCGACGAAATCGTAATGTTCACGCCATTGACCACTGCCAATATTACTAGAATTGTAGGATTGCAATTGAATAGCGTTACCAAAATGCTTGCCCAACAAGGCATCACCATGGACGCAACACCCGAGGCCATCGCCCATCTTTCTGAGAAAGGCTATGATCCGCAATTTGGTGCAAGACCCGTAAAAAGAGTGATACAAAGAGAGGTGCTCAACCAGCTCTCCAAAGAAATCCTCGCTGGCAAAGTACATCCCGATAGCATCATCCTACTCGATGCTTTTGATGGCGAACTCGTTTTTAGAAATCAAAGTGAGTTGGTACACTAATATAGCTTACTAAAACCTTTGTCAAAGTTTTGAACTTTGGCAAAGGTCATCAACAACACCAGTCGAAAAGCTGGTGTTTTTTTAATTAAACCATAGACATCAATCAAATCACCAAACATAATTGAAGAATTTTAGTACATTTACTTTTCATTGCAACATCACAACAAAAAAAATTAAAATCTTTTGTTTTAAATAAAAACTGCAAAAAAAATGAGTTATGGCAAAAAGCAAAACAATAAATGTTAAAGGAACTGCAATTACAATTATTCAAAAAAAAGCTTCTGAATTTATATCCCTTACTGATATGTTGAAAGCAAAAGATGGTGATTTTTTTATTTCAGATTGGTTAAGAAATAGAAACACCGTTGAATTCATTGGCATTTGGGAAAGCATCTATAACCCTAATTTTAATTATGGCGAATTCGCCATAATTAAAAGTCAAGCAGGATTGAATAGTTATAAATTAAGTGTCAAAGATTGGGTTGAAAAAACCAATGCAATAGGATTGAAAGCAACTACTGGAAGATATGGAGGCACTTATGCACACCCCGATATTGCTTTTGAGTTTGGAATGTGGATTAGCCCTGAATTTAAAATATACCTCATCAAAGAATTCCAACGTTTAAAAGACGATGAAAATGACAGACTAAAATTAGAATGGAGTTTTCAACGTACACTGGCAAAAGTAAATTACCACATTCATACAGATGCTATAAAACAAAACCTCATTCCCAAGGAACTTGACAAAATCAAAATCAATTTTGTTTATGCCAGCGAAGCCGATTTACTCAATATGGCATTGTTTGGCACAACAGCAAAACAATGGCCTGAGGAACATCCCGATTTGGAAGGGAACATCAGGGATACTGCAACAATTGAACAATTGGTGGTGTTATCTAACTTAGAAAGTCTAAACGCCGTTTTCATACATCAAGGGCAAACACAACCCGAGCGATTAATTCAACTGAACACTATTGCAATCACTCAAATGAAGCATTGGTCAACAACAAACAAATCAAGAATTTAAAATAATACTACTCTATTTCATCCCCCCACAAGAAATCCTCGCTGGCAAAGTACATGCCGATAGCATCATCCTACTCGATGCTTTTGATGGCGAACTCTTTTTTAGAAATCAAAGTGAGTTGGTACACTAATATAGGGTACTAAAACCTTTGCCAAAGTTTTGAACTTTGGCAAAGGTCATCAACAACACCAGTCGAAAAGCTGGTGTTTTTTTTGTTTTAGGAGCAGAAGTATTTGGTTTTTCATCAACTTCACTCCCGCTGTCTTTCCAATCTTTTTAATCTCGCAAAAAAACGAGATTAAAAAGGATTTTCCCTTCCATCGGGGCTAGGCGAGAACTTTTATCTTTCAAAGAACTAATCCAAAAGACCAGATAGCGGGGATTTTGAATCTGTACCAATTCCAATTATCAATCCCCTTTTTTTATTATTCTTTTTATTCTGACTTTGTATATGTACTGTGTGGACACGGATTGAAAATCCGCACGATCGGGATTTAATAAATATTTGATTGGAATGAATTATACTGAAAAATCTAGGAGAAAAGTCTCATCATCTATTTTTTCAATGGTATAATCTGTCCTTCCATATCTTTCCAAATCTTCAACAGTTACTGGAGAACCTAAAGACACTCCAATTCTATTTCTGATATATTTTCCTATTTCACTATTGTCTTTTGTAGAGTGGATTGCTTTCCTACCATCTTGAGCAACAACACAGTCAAAACTGTGACCATCATCAGTTATTAGAGAAAAAGTAAATGCCTTTTCTGGTAAGAAGCCTTCTTTTCTAGAGTCTTGTTTTAAACTTAAATATGCTTGATTGGGCTCTCGCTGACTCCAAGTAATTTTACCAGTAATTTTATTAGTATTTTTTGAGAGTCGTTGCCCCCAATTTAATCCAGATCCTTTTGGTAGAATTCCTTTATTGTCCAAGAAGCTAATTCTTACCCTTTTGTTAGCTATTTCCCATTGAATCTTACTAGGTAATACGCTACCTATGTGAGGAGTTCGATGATATAAAGGTAAAACAATTGTTTCATTTGGAATATATGTACTTCTAGTCAGTAAATCATCAAAAAGACTTTTGATTTGAATTGGATCATCATGATTTAGTTGATTGACTTGTAAATGAGTAAAAAAACCATATTGACTATAGTTTGCAGAACCAGTATAACCAATGCAAGGTTCATCATCATTATACCAAGAATAAACTTTACAGTGCACAGGAGCTGAATTCCTATAATAATATCCTTTAAAATTATTTCCAAACTCATTATGAAGTGCAACAAATGCTAGATGATCACTTTTAGAATTTGGCATACCAATTATAAGATTGATTTCAAAATCATTGTTTATAGCTAATAACTCAACTATATGTCTCCTTGCAAAAGTTGCAGACGCATATCCACTGACAATATACAGTTTATTTGCAATGGCTTTAGGATTTATTAATGCTGTTGGGTAAAGATTATTTATTATCATAAATCTTTAATTTGTTATATAATCTTCAGTTGGTTCCATAACCATTTTACCAAATAAATCTCTATTTCTTGTTTCTATATTTGGTAAAACACTATCATAAGGAATTCTAGCGAAAGTTTTTAAAATAGATTCAAAAATTAATTTAACTCCTTTGGGTGGAACCGCCATACCGATTTGTTTTCTGACACTTTCTTTAGAACCACAAAACACAAAATCATCAGGAAATGTTTGCAGTCTAGCTCTTTCACGATTTGTAAGAGCTCGATTTTCTTCCCAATGGTAAATGTGAGTGCCTCCACCTCCACTTCCAGTTACTGTATAAGCAGGCTTATTTGGATCTAATCGTTTATAGATTTGGCTTATTTGAGCACCTTTTACATTCAATTTTAAATGGTCGGGTATTGTTGCATTAAAAGCATTTTGACCTGGTTTTATATGTTTTAATCTTTCAATTACATTTTCTGACTGTCTTGTGAGTTCATTGTTTGGAGCATTAGTTGGTATAGAAGGTATTTCTATTGCTTCACGAGAAGTAATAGTTTTAGGGTTTTTTATTATAGGAACTTTAAAAGTTAATCCTAAATCATTTCTAATACCAACAATGATAATTCTATGTCTTGCTTGCGGTACTTCATAATTTTCAAATTTATAAAGATTCGCAACAACATTATATCCTGTGGCAGTCAATTCATCAATAATGGTCTGGAAAGCATTTCCATCATTTGAGTTTCTCAATCCTCCAACATTTTCAGCTAGAAACCAACTTGGTTGGAATTTATTTAATGCTTTGATCCCATAAGTATAAAGTGGTCCATAATTTCCTTCAAAGCCTTTTTGTTCACCAACAATTGAAAAATCATTACAAGGAAAACCAAAAGCTAAACCATCAATTTGTGATAAATTATCTATATCAAGTTTTCTAACATCTTCACATATTACTGAGCCTACGTTTTCTGGACAAATATTTTTAGAATAAGTTTCACAAGTATCTTTTTCATAATCATTAGCCCATTCGTGAGAAATCGAATATATTTCACCATTATGCTCGAATGCTGCATCTCTAGCCCCAATAGCTATTCCACCTGGCCCACAAAACAACTCACCTAATCTAAAATCCATATTTTTTTAATTTTTTCAAATTTATAGAATTGATTTCACCAACGGCTTACTTAATAAATTAAATTATCAACAATTCATATAAAAATACTTTATTGTTATTTACCCAGCGCGACACCTATTGCTCGAACCCACAAGCCAAGTATTTTCAATCTAAAACAAAAAGCAACTCCCAAACGGGTTGCTTTTTTTAGTTTACACAGTCTAATTACTACTCCCACATACATAGGCGCGCCTACCAAAACTATTGGCACGCCTATCAAATCTATAGGCGCACCTACAAAAACCATAAGCACGCCTACCAAAACCATAGGCGTGCCTATCAAAATCATAGGCGTGCCTACCCAATATTATGGCTCGCCTAAACAATTAAGAGGCGAGCCTATCAAAAACATAGGCGATGCCTACCAAATCGATAGGCGCGCCTATTAAAATTGTACGCGACGTCTACCAAAAACATAGGCGAGCCTACTAAAATTGAAGGCGCGCCTATCAAAAACAAAGGCGACGCCTACCAAATCGATAGGCGCGCCTTACTATTAGTATGGCGCAGCATTCCATAAAAAAAGCCAAGCTGTTTTTTAGGTAGCTTGGCTTTTAAAATTAGAATCAAGTTTTGTACTTAATTTAGCTCTTCTGGAGTTACAGGAACTTTAGGCTCTTCCTTTTTATTGGCATAACGCTTGTTCCATTGGTCTACTTCGCCCATGGCAAGGTCAAGTGAACCTTCATTTCCTCGAGATACCTGCAAGTTTATAGCGTAACGATCTACCAAAGTCATTACATCAGTTGCAGCGCCCAACTGAATTTCTTCAATAGTTTCCATTGCCTGCATTAGTGCCATTTTGTTAGCTTCTAGATTATTGTAATAATCTAAAAGATTGGCTAGTTCTGAGGGAACATCGGCACGGCTCAATGAATTGGGAAATTGATTGGCAATTCTAGAGATTAAACGGGCATACCCTTCCCTGCCTTCCGCCATAGAACGCGTTCCTTTTTTTTCCTCATCGGTCAAATTAATTTTAAAGGGATTCAAAGGAGTTAATGCTGTATTAACAGCGGTTGTAAAAGCAGTCAATACTGCCGGTGACGCAATGGTAGTAATCAATTTAGACATAAAATGTTGGTTATTTGTTAATAATAATTGAATTTAAAAAAAATTCTTACATTACTATTCTTATATTTGATAATTAACAACTATTTAACACCTATTCTTCTTACAAATAGTAATTTCATTCCTCGCAAATATGCAGTGATTCATAGAAACCAGTGATCTCATGCAATATCTAAGCCCAATATTGTCATCCCGAGGAACGAGGGATCTCAGTTACTAAATCGAAAAAGCAATTCATTTTTCTCTTAGAATGTGGACCTACTTGATGATATACTACCCGATGACGCGGATATATTACCGCAACGATAGGCGGATTTGCAATCCGTGCCCGTTCCTATTCTAAAACCCAACTTCTTTTTCTACTTTTAAAATAATTTAATCTTTTATCAATATCCAGTGTCTATATACTTTGTGGGCACGGATTGCAAATCCGCTATCAGGATATAGATCATAAAAATCACAAACATAAAAACGTACATTTTATTCATTTCAACCCTTTTTATGCTACGCCCAGCAAAATAGGGCATCCAAAGAAAAAATAATGCCCTGATGAGCGCTTCGGAACGCCTGATACAAGCTTCGGATTGCCTGTTGTATGCTTCGGATAGCCTGTTACATGCTTCTGAATGCCATTTTTAATCTTCGGTCAAGTAATTAGCTGCTTCGGATGAGGTGTTACGGTTATCGGATATCTTGATTACTACTAAGGAACACTACCGCTAGGTAAAGTTTCCCGATTTTTTTCCGTGAATATATTTAGAATTCATTCGGAATGTTAATCAGTTTCTTTTATAAAGATATCGAGTTACTTACTTAAATAGTAAGTACAATATTTCCTGTTGGTTTAAATTAATGTAAATACTTTTGAGCAACAGTATCAAAATAAAGTATTTATATTTTAAAGAAAACATTCCCCTAACCCCTCTCAAGATAGGAATTCAATTCTGCTACCATTTAACTCTTAGATGTTTATTAAGTCAATAATTGGGGAAAGATAAACTACAATTCGCACTCACCTATTCAAGTTTTTTGTTGCTTATTTCCAATGAGTGACTACTTAAATTAAAAAATAATCTCTACTCTACAAAATATAAGTCACAAACGATTCGATAATCCAGAAAACATTACAAAGAAGAACCTTATGAAAATTTTGAAAAAAATTGTAAATCAAAACTATAAATACTAAAATAAAATATTAATTTTATTAAAAAATTAATATTCTGATTAAAACATTTAACAGAAACAAAAAAATAAGACTTTATTATTTAGATACTTACAATTATTAATTCAAAAAAAAATGGTATTATGAAAACACTAAACTCATTGGTTTGCGCAGCTACTGTAGCATTGTTTTTTGCGGTGTCAGCAAATGCTCAAAATGCAACAAAACCACAAAAACGAAATGTTACGCGTCTTGACAAAGACTATTTCATCCCTAACCGTTTTAAAGGAAAAACAATTATCATTACTGGTGGTGCCCGCGGAATTGGTAAATGGACTGCCATACGTGCGGTCAAAGAAGGAGCGAATGTAGTGATTATGGACTGGCTTCAAGAATTAGGACAACAAGTTTCTGACTCTATCAACAAAGTGAATGCAAAAAGTGGTGGAAAAATAGTTTTTGTGAAAGGAAACATTCAAATTGCGGCAGATTGTGATCGAATGATTCAAGTAGCCGTTGAAAAATTTGGTAAAGTAGATTATGCTTGTCTCAATGCCGGTGTCATGGATGGCGTATTTTCGGGTACTGAATTTGAATTCAACAAAGAACAAAGAGCACTCATGCCTGCCTCTATAACAGATGCAACCGATGAATACTGGGATAATACGTTCAAAACGAATGCCGCTGGTACTTTTAAATCTTTACGTTCTACCTTAACTCAATTACTGAAACAAAATAATGGAGGCTCTGTGGTGCTTGTAGGTTCTATTGCGGGTATGACTGGTTTATCTGGAAACCCTGCTTATGTTGCCAGCAAACACGCGGTAAATGGGTTAACACGCAATGCTGCCATTGATTATGCGCCTTATGGCATTAGAGTAAATTCTGTTAATATGGCAGAAACCCAAACACCAATGGTCGATCGTGCAGGGAAATTTGTAAAAGCTACAGTTGCTGCTGGTGAGGGATTTGGAATGGGAGCCATAAAAACGATGAGTCTTCTTAAATATTGCGACTCAGAACATAGAGGATCTTACCCTTGGGAACAAGCTTCAAATATTCTATACCTTCTCTCAGACGAATCTTCAGCTCTTACTGGAACCATAATGGCTACAGATGGAGGATGGACTGATTTTTAAATCATAAAATATATGAAGAAACTAATAAAAGGGTGCTTATTATCGATTATAATAAGTACCTATTCTTTTGCTCAGTCCAATAACCCGATATCAATCTACGAAGGTACAAACATACAATCCATACATTTTGTATATGAGAACCAACCTGTTGATACTACACTTTATGCTGCATATACAAGAGTAATTGAAGACACATTTGCCGTAAGTACACAAACACAATTTAATAGTTTCCTTACCTCTTATAACATCTCAAAAATTAACCTATTGCCTTTTGTCGAGAAAGCATCGCCTTTGGTGACAACCTCCTCCCAAAATGCAGTAGAGTTAACCATAAATGTTAAGTTGATTCCGGTTACAGACCAAGATGCCAACAAAGTAAATGTTGCCAAGGATAAAAATCTTTTTCCAGTACTTTATAATACCGAAAATGTATTTGTGACACTAAAATCTGCCGCCTCCGAAATGGTATATTCTAATGATAATGCGTGGTTTTCTCAACCCGAACAGCTGACGAACGGTAATCCATTAGCCGAAAAACCTGTGGGAGATGGCTATACTGCATGGCTCGAAGGGTTTGCCAGTGCCGGTATTTATGGAATTGCAAAAGTTATTCCAAAAGCAAACATCCATCTCTATGGTGGCGTAAATTATCTGGTGTCCTTCTCGGCAGGTAACGAACTTTTTACTGACAAATCAAGAATTTATGGTGATGTTGAAGAGGCTTTTGTGGGTTTTGTGGGTGGTGGCCGCACAAATAATGACAAAGCATATAAATACAACTTGTGTTATGGTCGTAAGCAATTTACTCTGGGTGATGGTTGGTTAATTGTTAATACTTCAATGAATGGATATGATCGGGCTTCTTTACAACTAAACCCGCGATGGGCAGGAAAAGAATTATTTACTGCAGATATTGTTTATGACAAAATACTACTGCAAGGTTTTAGCTTAAGACCAAATGAACTTGATATTTTGGATAGTAAAACAACAATAAAAGGAATAAACCTTCAATTGAAAAACAAAAAAAATGGAATCCTAGGCTTAAGTTATCTGAATGTTTCAGATTCAAATTTCAATTACTACATGCCTGATGGAACAGTGCATAAACGTGACGGACTTCAGGTTTACAATGCTCGCTTTTTCAAATCAACGGGAGAAGGTGGTGGCTTGTTTTACAAAACGGAGGTTGGTTATCAGCGTAATCCTAATTTTGATATGAAAGCTTTGGCCTATTATGGAGAGCTTGGTTGGAGTTTTATCAATTCTAAAGGTGCTCCTACAGTTAGTTATCGATATGCTTATTTTAGTGGTGATGATGCCAATACTGCTTCCTATAATCGTTGGGACCAACTCTATACAGGAGGAAATGGCGAGCAATGGGTACAAGGATCTAACATGTATAAGATTGTACAAAACAGTAATGAAATAAGCCACCGTTTGCAAATTGTTTATAAACCATTAAAAAAAACACAATTGGTAGGACAGTTTTGGCTTTTTTATGCGGCTGAAAAAAATAATATTGGAGGAAATCCGGCTTTATCTACACTTCAATCCAATTTTTACGGAACAGAGTACAATCTAACTTTTAAATATTTTCATTCCAGCAATTGGTACTTCCATTTGAATACAGCTTATACACTTCCAGGAGGAGCTATAAAAGATAATGTATCCGATACTAAAAACTGGTACTGCTTGTCTATTTTTGCGAGATATTCATTTTAAATTATACAAATACCAAAAAAAAAAAAAACACCTATAACTACTGTAAATTTACAATCCTTGATCATTCCAATTGTTCTGTCAATTTTGGTTATTTCTATTTTTAAAAATGTACGTACTACCAATGTATTAGGTTAACTTTGTAACTGTAATAACTACTATAGAAATCAACAAAAAAATACAGCCATGAATATTTTAGAATTAATACAAAAAAGATATACCGCAAAGAAATACAACGCTGACAAAGAAATACCACAAGAAAAAATTGAGGATTTGAAAGCCATTTTGCGACTCACTCCTTCTTCAATAAATATCCAACCTTGGAAATTTACATTTGTCCAAAATCCAGAAATTAAAGCAAAATTAGCTTCCGTTTCCATGCACAATGAAGAAAAAATAAATCAAGCCAAACTATTAGTGGTGTTTAGTGTTGTGGATGATTTGGATGCTTTTCAAAAAGTGGTCGACAAGGAATTTCCACAAGCTAGAAAGGACTGGTACAATCAAATTAAAGCCAATATGCCAGAAGCTGATTTGAAGACATGGTTTTCCAAACAAGTATATATTGCATTGGGGGTTGGTTTGACGGCTAGTGCAGCACTTGGCCTTGATTCAACTGCGATGGAAGGTATAGAAACGGATAAATACCACGATATTCTCCAAATGTCAACATACAAACCACTTTTTGCAATGGCGGTAGGTTATGGTTCCGAAGATGATTTTAACCGAATCGAAGTAACACCAAAAACCAGAAGATCTCTAGAGAATGTAATTGAAACTATATAAAACAAAACGGGATTAAACTTGCTTTACTTTCCAAGAAGATAATCAATATCCGTAACTTTGAGAAATTCCCCAAACAAGAATTGAAATGGCTCTTCTTTCTATAAATTAAAAAACAAAAAATGAAGTTTAAAGGAGTTATTTTTGACTTAGACGGAACATTAGTAAATTCATTGGAAGACATTGCAGATGCTATGAATAGCGTGCTTCAAGACCTCAACTACCCTACTCATAGTTATGATGCTTATCAATATTTCATTGGTAGTGGTTTACGTAATTTGGTTAGCAAATCACTACCAACAACACATAAGGATGAAAAAAGTATTGAGAGCTGTTACCGTTTAATGATTGAAGAATACCGTGATGCTTGTACTCATAAAACAACATCGTATGAAGGAATAATCGAATTATTGAATTATTTAATTTCGAATAATATGAAAATGGGCGTGTTCTCTAATAAATCGGACGAACTAACCAAGAAAATCACGGCTGCTTTGTTTCCTAACTATTTTGATTCTGCAGTGGGATTAACCACTGAATCACTCAAAAAACCCAATCCCACCGAAGCTTTGGTAATAAGCAAAAGCATGGGACTAAAACCAGAAGAAATAATTTTCGTAGGTGATTCTGGTATTGATATGCAAACGGCCACTAATGCCAATATGTTTGCAGTGGGCGTTTCTTGGGGCTATCGACCAAAAGAAGAATTGATTGAAAATGGTGCAAAACAAGTAGTAAATCATCCTTTGGATTTAATTCAGATTTTGTAATCTCAGATTATAAAGTTTTATATTACAGTCCGCAAAGTGTACCCTATCTATTTTTTTTCAATAGATTGTTGCCTTTTTATAAATCGAGATAATCTGCTTTTAGCTGTTCTTAATTGTACTGTTGCTCAATATTTTAAAAATTATTTTTAACAATTTCATCTATTTGTCATAGAAACAGTATATCTTTATGTTTATTTTATTCATTAAAAATCATTTCATATGCTAGATTCAAAATCCAATAGAAGAAATTTTTTCAAATTCCTAGGTTTGACAACAGGAGCAACATTAATCAGTCCTAGCAGTTTTGCATCCCATTTGGATCAAACTGAGATCAAAAAATTAACTAGCGAACAAAAAGAATTTATTATTCTCCATGAAAAATGGATGGATGAATTCATTGAAGTAATTAGGGTTCGAAAAACGGAACCAGAAAATCGTGAAAACAATAAAAAGATGATTGCAATTACCGAAATGGCTGAAGAATTTAAACCAAAACTTAATGAATTCATGAAAGACGGTGTTTTTGCCGTGATCTATAAATTATCACTTGAGCGAATGACCAAAGAAATCTAATTAGAAACATCGTTTGTAACATAGAATCCATTTTGAAACAATAATTCGGTTTTTAATTCTATGGTTTAAACTTATTTTCGTTATTGAAAACATAAACCAGATGGTTTCAGAATATATGTAAAGCAACTCATAAAGGGTTGCTTTTTTATTTTATCAGATAAAGCTTTTGAGTTTACAAATACTTTTACAAAACAATACTATTCTGCAAGCAAAGCTTTTGAAATTAGAAAATAGCCTAATAAATACAAAGCACAAAAAAACCACAGACTTTTGCTGTGGTTTTGTGTTTTGAATTTAAACCAGAATTTAGAAAAAATAAAGGCTTAATTCAATTGCTTTAAATTCCTTTCAAACGCAACAGATATTGTTTATTGATTTCATTAACATGTTGTTGTTTGATTTCCTTTTTGTTCAATCCATTCAAACTTTGTACATAACCCGTAAATACATGACTAATAAAAAGTGGCGAAACTGTGTTTTCGGAAGATGTGTTGTGGCAAGAGAAGCAATTCACGAGATTACCCACTGTAGTTCCATGTATAGAAGATGGTTTTCCAAATCCTACCTGAACATACGTTTCCATAGTAATATTATATGCTGCAACAGAACCTCTGGCTAATTTTCCAGGTTCAGATTTCGAAAGCTTGTAACTCAACGAGTCCAATAAGGCTGCTTGAGATTTAGTTCCGACATATCCTTCGGTATTGATCCATAGCGAACCATTATAGAAATAGTTGTTCCAAACCCCTTTCAGTTGTTTCTTTACACTTTCATTAATTGTACGAATATTACTAAAGTTCTCTGAACCATTTTGACTTGTTTCCATGAAAAGCTGAACATTAAAAGATCCTTTCATTGCTTTTTCAACAGGAACCCCATATTTATAAACAGAAAAAACATCGGTATAAACACCATTTCCAGAAGTGATGTTCTTAACGGTAGCTGTAGTACTTTTGTTAAAAAAAGGATAATCAACCGTGCTAGTTACTGCTGCATCAGTTGTTGGAGTAGCTTTAGCCCAATCATACGCAGGAGCAAGATTTTCATGTTCAAAAGTAGCCCATACAAATTCAGGGTGATTCTCTACAACACCCACCACGTGCATTCCCAAAAGCGCCACTCTAGTTTTTACCCCATTAATTAGACCATTAGTAATATAATAAGAGGTTGTATCCTTAAGAACGCTTGCATTTATCCAAGAGGTTTTAAGTTCTAATGCACCTACAGGAAAGGTTATATCCTTTAAAGAGGAAGGATCTTTTTTGGCTATTGGTCCATATTTTAACATTGTAGCATACAGCAGTTTGTCCATAAATATTGAATAATAAACGGTAGTGGATGGTGGAACACCTGATACATAATTTGGTGTTGTTAAAATATCCGTTGTAGAACTAGCCTGAGCCGTATCTGTCAAAATAATCCCTTTATTCTGATCTAATTTTTGACCAGATGAAGACACTTGTATCAAACTATCCATAAACTGTGGTCGTCCATTTACCTCATTGGTTAGCCATAGAAACTTTTGCCATGACCATTGATGAAAATCGCAATTGCTTACCGTTGCATTATTTGCAAATACACTTGTTGGACCTTCATTAGGTGCAGGCGTTTTTCGGGTATTATTTACCGTAACAAACCAACTTGCCGGTGCTATACAATCGGAAACAGTGGTGCTAGAATAATCAACTGTTTCTACTTTTGTTTTTGAATCGTTTTTGCAACCACAAAACGTGATTAATCCAATTAATAATAATAACTTTTTTGTTGTTTTCATGTGATTTTACTTTTTAAAAATTTGAGGTTATTTTTTTTGTCAATATGAAACTACGTAATTAACAAGTAGAATTTAAAAATATGCTTCAAGGCATACATATTTAGGTACAAAGACACTAAAAATGTGTATCATTAAACCTACATAACTCATTTGCAATCTGTAAATCATGCAACTTTTCATAAAAATAGTATAAAAGAAAATCCCTTTAAGAACCTCACCTTTACAGTGGATAAATTGTTTTATATCAATAAACACAAAGAAAAAAATTTGTACCTATTTTGTACTAAAACAAGTAATATTCAAACAAAAAAACAATTTAATATAATAATTATGAGCACAAGTAAAGTAGTATTAGGAACTGTGGCAGGTCTTGCCATAGGTGGAATTTTAGGAATTCTTTTTGCACCCGATAAAGGGTCTGTAACACGTAAACAAATCATGGACAAAGGAAGTGATTATGCAGATGATTTAAAATCAAAATACAATGAGATTGCTGATTCTATTTCAGAAAAACTTCAAAATGCAAAAGAATTTGCACAAGAGTTGACAGAAGATACGAAAGCAGAATTTGATGAAGCAAAAAAAAATACCAATCATATTGTTTCAAATTATTAACCAGAAAAAATTTAATATGACTAAAAATACAACGCCTATAACAACACTTTTTGAACAAGCAGAAGAGTATAGCAAAACTAGCCTAAAATTGTTTAGACTAAATACCATAGATAAAACGGCCGATATTGCATCATCTCTAGTTTCAAGACTTGTGGTTATTATGACCGTTGTATTTTCAGTTTTATTGAGCAGCATTGGAGTCGCATTATGGATAGGAAAACTTCTTGGGGAGGCATTTTATGGTTATTTTACTGTAGGAGCTTTCTATTTATTCCTAGCAATATTTCTTCACCTTTTTCGGAACCAATGCTTAAAATATCCTGTAAGCAATGCTATTATTAAAAAATTACTCAAAGAGAAAATAGTATGAAAAACAGAAACGAAACGGATTCATTGAATGAATTAATAATTCAACAACAAAAACAATGTGAAACTGAATTGAATCTCCTAAGAGAACAATTTCACATTACTCTTGAAAGTTTAAAACCCTTCAACCTTTTTAAAACCGTATTTCACGAAGTAACTACTTCACCCGAAATACAAAATGATTTAGTAAGTAATGCAATTGGATTAAGTACCGGATTCATTTCTAAAAAACTCTTGGTAGATGGATCTCACAATGCAATCAAGAGCGTAGTTGGAACACTAGCGCAATTTGCCATAGCTAATTTGGTTTCAAAACATTCAGAAACGATTAAAACAATTGGCAGTAATCTTATCAAGCATTTTTTCAATAATCATAAAAACCAAAAAACACCTCTATAATCTAAATAATCCTTGAAAAAACCATAAATATTTAACGCCTATTTATCGGAGTTTTTTCAATAAAACAATACATTTGTTAGGTAACCATATTTCAAAATCATGAGAATAGAAACCGAACTTAAATTAGGATTTAAAGATGTAATGATTAGACCCAAACGCTCTACTTTAAAGAGTCGATCTCAGGTTTCTTTGGAGAGGGAATTTAAATTTTTACACAGTACCTCAACTTGGTCAGGAGTTCCTATCATGGGAGCAAACATGGATACAGTTGGTACTTTTGAAATGGCATTGGCATTGGCCAAAGAAAACCTTTTTACAGCCATTCATAAACATTATTCCCTAGAGCAATGGAATGAATTCATGAAAAATGCACCCGAGAACATTTCCAATTATATTGCGGTGAGTTCTGGAACCGGAAAAAATGATTTCAAGAAAATAGGCGAAATATTTGAACACAATCCACAGCTAAAATTCATTTGCATCGATGTGGCCAACGGCTATTCGGAACATTTTGTGAGTTTCCTCAAAAAAGCACGCGAACAATATCCCGATAAAGTAATTATTGCCGGAAATGTCGTTACCGGCGAAATGGTCGAAGAATTGCTTTTGGCCGGTGCCGATATTGTCAAAGTAGGAATCGGTCCTGGCTCGGTTTGTACCACAAGAGTTAAAACGGGTGTGGGCTATCCCCAACTTTCGGCCATAATCGAATGTGCCGATGCCGCGCATGGTTTAGGAGGACACATCATCAGCGATGGCGGATGTGTCACTCCTGGTGATGTTGCCAAAGCCTTTGGTGCTGGTGCCGATTTTGTGATGTTGGGCGGAATGCTGGCTGGTCATACCGAAAGCGGTGGTGAATTGGTCGAAATGGAAGGTGAAAAATATAAAAAATTCTACGGAATGAGTTCGGAAACTGCCATGAACAAACACGTTGGTGGTGTCGCCGAATACCGAGCCAGCGAAGGAAAAACGGTTCAGGTACCTTTCAAAGGAGACGTCATCATTACCTTAAAAGACATCCTTGGAGGCATCAGGAGCACCTGCACGTATGTGGGCGCTTCCAAATTAAAAGAATTGACCAAGAGAACCACCTTTATTCGAGTTTTGGAACAAGAGAATGTTATTTTTAACAAATAATCACAAGGAAAACACTGGTTGAAAGGCAAATGTTTTATTTAAGGAGCAAAAGTTTTCGTTTTTTCATCGACTTCACTCCCGCTGTCCTTCCAATCTTTTGCAAACTTTGTCAAAGTCCAAAACTTTGACAAAGTTTTCAAAAGGATTTTCCCTCCCATCGGGGCTAAGCGAGAAATTTAGTGTCTTCAAACATTAATTTCATAATTAGATTCAATCAAAAAGCAGTAGATTAGCATTAATAAAAAAATTCATAGATTCAATATTGGCTAAACAATACTAAAATCGACTCTATTCCTAAAACAAATCAAAATGGCATCAGGTTTTTTCGCACTATTAGATGATATCGCAGCAATTATGGATGATGTTGCTGTAATGAGCAAAATTGCAGCAAAAAAAACAGCTGGTATTTTGGGTGATGATTTGGCCGTAAATGCCGAAAAGGCTTCTGGTTTTGTTTCATCCAGAGAACTCCCAGTATTATGGGCAATTGCAAAAGGTTCGTTCATCAATAAACTAATTATTTTACCCATTGCCTTTCTGCTAAGTGCCTTTTTCCCTTTGGCAATTATAATAATTCTGGTCCTTGGAGGACTGTATTTAGCGTATGAAGGTGCCGAAAAAATATATGAATATCTATTTCCCCATGCTCATTCAACTAACGAAATCACAATAAAAACTTTTACCGAAGAAGAAATTTTGACTTTAGAAAAAGAAAAAATAAAATCAGCTATAGTAACCGATTTTATTTTATCGGTAGAGATTGTAATCATTGCGCTCGGCACCGTAATTGGAAAACCAATTTTATCTCAAGTTGTTGTTGTTTCTATAATTGCAATAATTGCAACTGTTGGTGTTTACGGTATTGTTGCTGTTATTGTACGAATGGATGAAGTAGGTTTTAAACTTATCGGGCTGAGTTCCAAAGAACGTAGCGTATCCAAAACTATTGGTAATATTCTGGTTCAAGCACTACCAAAAGTCATTAAAAGTCTAGCTATTATTGGTACCATTGCTTTGCTATTAGTAGCTGGTGGCATATTTGTACACAATATTGATTTTTTACATCATATACTACCTCAATTGCCTTCCATTGTAAAAGAATTCAGTATTGGACTTATAGTTGGCTTTGCTGTTTTGGGAATTATAAATCTCTTCAAAAAGATGTTTGGAAAAAAGTAAAGGAAACAGAATAATTTTATATGCGCCAATTACTTGCTCATAACCCATTATAAAACAATGAATTAAAATAGCTTACAAACAATAAAAACATTTATTATATTTGTACTTTAAATTAAAACAATCATGGAAAAAACAATCACATTAAAACCAAATTCAAAAACAACTGCTGTTTTGAAAAAAATGGTTACTCTGAAAGAAGAGTACCGTAAGGTTGTTATGGAAAAAACAGTAAAAAAGACAAAATAAAGTAGAAGCTTTATGTATGAATATATTCTAAAAGAGGGCGTTGATCCTCTTTTTTCATTTACGACTAAACACGGTCTAAACTATTTTATAGCATTCAGAAAAATGGATTTTGGCAATGCCTATTTTCAAAATTTATATTCAGTAGATTTTTGGGAAATGGATAATCAAAAATTTTACAAAGACGATAAAATTGAAATTACAATTACAACCATTATTTGTAATTATTTCAAAAGCCATCCAAATTCAATACTACATTATGTCTGTGACAGTATGGATTTGAAACAAGATTATAGAAAAAGGCTATTTGACCAATGGTACAAAAAGTTTCAAACTAAGGAATTTTCAAAACTTAATTTAGAATATCAAATTCAGGAAGAAAATATAAATTACAATTTAGGTTTTATATTCAAAAATGAATGTTATAAGATGAATGAAGTGATTGAAAATATTAATCTACAACTAGATGAATTTACTAGTCTTAAATAAGCCGATAGCCATAATCATCAATACAAAAGTAATTAGATATGAAAATCAATCGCGAATGGCATTTAAACAACAATATGCCTAAAAATACAACTTTAGAACAAAGAATCCAATGGCATTTGGAACACGAAAAAAATTGCAAATGCAGACCAATTCCCGCGAAACTCTTGGAGGAAATGGCAAAAAAAAAGCCAGACCCAATATCGAATAATTATTGGATTTGGCTTTTATTTTTTTCTTTGGAATGACGGCAAAAATGCAAAATATTCGCTTTTAGCCCCGATAGAAGTGGAAATCCTTCCGATTTTTCATCGGAAGATTGCAACGAATAGCGGGACCCATGCTGCCAAAAATACCAAATATTTCTGCTCCAAAACTGAGACTTAAACTATTTTTCTCTCCCCAATTTGTTGTCTCCACATGGCGTAATACAGGCCTTTTTCATCCAATAAATCTTGGTGTTTTCCTTGTTCGATAATATTTCCTTGCTCTAATACATAAATTCGGTCTGCGTGCATAATGGTTGACAAACGATGCGCAATCAATACCGTAATTTGGTCTTGTTTGGAAGATATGCTTCGAATGGTTTGCGTAATTTCTTCTTCGGTGATGGAATCTAATGCAGATGTCGCTTCGTCAAACAACAATAATCTCGGGTTTCTCAACAAGGCTCTTGCAATCGATAATCGTTGTTTCTCTCCACCAGATACTTTTATACCGCCTTCGCCAATAGTCGTGTCCAATCCTTTTTCGGCGCGCTCCAATAAATTTTGACAAGCCGATTTTTGCAAGACATCATTTATTTCTTCGTCGGTTGCATTGGGTTTTACAAACAGTAAATTATCTTTTATGGTTCCAGAAAACAATTGCGCATCTTGAGTCACAAAACCCAATTGCTGGCGTAATTCGGTTAAATCAATTTCTTTGGCGTTGATATCGTTGTAAAAAATAGCGCCTTCCTCTGGTGTGTACAATCCAACTAACATTTTGACTAAAGTCGTTTTTCCGCTTCCCGATGGTCCAACAAAAGCAATAGTTTCGCCCGCTTTGGCCTCAAAAGAAATGTCTTTGACAGCGTAAGAAGTGGCAGTTTGATGCTTGAATGAAATATTTGAAAACCTCAAATTATTGATAAAACCAATTGTTTTTGGGAACAAAGGTTTCTCTTCGCTTTTGGCATTCATCAGATTACCAAAATTATCCATCGAGGCTTTTGTTTCGTTATAAGTCGCAATAACATTCCCCAATTCCTGCAATGGATTGAACAAAAAGAAAGAGAAAAACATCAGCGTAATCAAATCACCTGGTTTAATAACTCCTTTAAAAATAAACATATACAAAGCAAAAACCAAGGCCGTTCTCATAAAATGAACCGTTGTACCTTGTATGAAACTTAACGAACGAATAAAGCGCACCTTTTTCAACTCCAATCCTAATATTTTTATAGTAGTACTGTTTAGACGATTCACTTCCTGCTCCGTTAAACCTAAGCTTTTTACCAATTCAATATTACGCAATGATTCGGTGGTTGCACCCGCCAAAGCAGTGGTTTCACCTAAAATTTCTCTGGAAACTTTTTTGATTTTTTTTCCCAAAAATGAACTGATAAAAGCGATAACAGGAACGGTTGCCAAAAAGATAGGCCCTAACAACCAATCGATAGAAATAGCGTAAACCACGACAAATGTGATTCCGATAAGGGATTGAAAAACCAATGAAACAGATAACGTGATGAATTTTTCGCAATCTATTTTTACTTTCTGAAGTTTCCCTAACGTTTCACCGCTTCGTTGGTCTTCAAAATCCTGAAAAGGCAACTCCAGCGCTTTTTGAATCCCGTCTGTGTACATTTTGGCACCTGTACGCTGAATAATGATATTGGTAAAATAATCCTGAAAGTTCTTGGCTATTCTGGACATCATTGCAGCGCCTAATGACAGCGCCAACCAGCCTATAACCGCTTTGGTGAAATTTGGAAAATTATGATTGAAATTGGCAACTCCAACACCGCATTGGTTCAATAATTTACCAATTATAATGGAATCGCACAAAGAGAAACATTGATTAATTGCGGCTAAAAATAAGGCTAAAAATAATAATTGCTTGTGTTCTTTGATATAGGTATATAAAATTTTCATTGATTTATTTAAAATATTTAGAATGCAAAACTACAACTATTGAATTCAATAAAATAAAATTGGTAAAATAATAACACAACTAATTTCCATAATTATATAACAGTCGCCTTCGTTAGATTCTTCATTTTTACAATAAAAAAATTAGCAATGCAAAAGACAGCTCTTATCGCAATAATCCTTTATGTTTTTATCTGTTCGTGTAAACATCAGAATCAAAATAATATGGACAACAAAAAAACACTGGTTCGTAAGCAACCCAAAAACATCACTTTTCACTTCGAAAAATCAAAAGAATGGTTGGCAAAGAACACTGATAATGTCAAACTTGACATCATACTTGCTGTTAATCGAACTGACAAAACCAATATCTCCAAAATGGATTCTATCATTATCCCTGCAGATTTTACAGGAGATTTGGAATTTTATCTTCCGTTTCCTTTAGAAGTTCCGTATTTGAAAAGCGTTAACAAAATAATCTATTTCTCTTATCCAACTCAGACTTTTGCTACTTATGAAAATGGCATATTAATTCACACTGGTCCCACCAATATGGGTCGAAAAAAAGACCCCACGCCTACTGGACTTTTCTACACCAATTGGAAAGCCGAAAAAACAACCAGTACTTTCAATGACGAATGGGATTTGTATTGGAATTTTAACATTGCCAATAAATTAGGGATTGGTTGGCATCAATATCAATTGCCGGGTTATCCTGCCTCGCATTCTTGCTTGAGACTTCAAGAAAAGGATGCCAAATACCTTTACAATTGGGCTGATCAATGGATATTGAAAGATGACGAAACCATACTTGTAAAAGGAACTCCCGTGATTGTATTTGGTTCATATCCTTTTGGTGAACCAAAACCTTGGTTGCAATTGGTTCAAAGCCCCAAAGCATTAAACATTTCGGCAGACGAAATTGAACAAGCAACAAAATCCTACTTAAATGGCATTCTATCCGAACAGAAAAAAAGGGATCTGTAGTTTTCAGTTGTAGTTTACATCCAATAGCCCAATAGCCTTTTTTTAATTATACCATAGCCAACGGTTTCAACCGTTGGAGACAATTCAGGGGAAAACAAAATTCAAAATAATTCTCAAATATACGTTCCCCACGGTTGAAACCGTGGGCTATAGCTACACCAAATCAACAACCTCTTTCACTATTTGCAAACTCTTCAATTTATCCTGATGATTAAAGATGGGACTGGTAATCATCAATTCATCAACCTTAGAATGTTTAATAAAATCTTTTAATTCTTTGGTCAATGTTTCTTTGCTGCCAATAAAGGAACCAGCCGTCATTTGGTTGACATGAAAGCGAGCTTCTTCGCTCATATCATTCATTAGGTTAGTCAAGGAAGCTACTGGTGGTTGCAGCGGTTTTCTGTTATTTTGAACTAAATTCAAGAACATTTGATACAAACTCGTCGATAAAACTTCGGCTTCACGATCCGTATCGGCAGCAATAACATTTACGCAAGCCATTGTTTTGGGTTGATCTAAATAGACCGATGGCTTAAAATTTTCGCGATAAAACTCAAAAGCTTGAATCATTTGCCGAGGTGCAAAATGTCCCGCAAAAGCATACGGCAACCCATAAGCGGCAGCCAATGTGGCACTATCCATACTCGAACCCAAAATCCAAATCGGGACATTGGTACCTTCAGCTGGAAAAGCGCGCACTTTTGCGGTAGCATTACCTTCCGAAAAATAATCTTGTAAGGCTTTTACATTTTTTGGAAATCGTTGTGATTCCTCAAAAAAATCAGTTCTGATGGCTTGCGCTGTAAGCGAATCGGTTCCAGGAGCCCTTCCCAAACCAAGGTCAATTCGATTAGGATACAAAAGTCCCAAAGTCCCAAACTGCTCGGCAATAATCAATGGCGAATGATGCGGCAACATGATCCCTCCTGATCCCACTCGTATCCGTTGCGTCTGACTCGCAATATACCCAATCAAAACAACCGTTGCTGTACTCGCAACGTGCGCCATATTGTGATGTTCGGCCAACCAGAATCGTTTGTATCCCAAATTATCGGCCAATTGCGCCAACTCTTTAGTTTTTTGCATCGTTTCGCTAGCGTTGCTGTCCTGTGTAATTATCGCAAGTTCTAGTATGGAAATCGGAATTGGGGTTTTCATCTTCTTTTTAAGTTTACACAAAATTAGTCATTAACGCTGATGGTATTTAGATCGAGATGTTAATTGAATTATAATATTTAAAGGAGTTTTTTCTAATTAATGGGAGCAGAAGTATTTGTAATTGCATCAACAGTTGTCCCGCTGTACGCTATATCTTTTGCCTCGTAAAGGACGAGACAAAAGGATATCTGCTCCCATCGGGGCTAGACAACCTATTTAGTTTTTCAGAAGAACTTTTGCAATTGATTATTAATACCCCAAACATATAAATTCTAATTTTTCATTGAATAGGGTTGCATAACTATAATGCACTTTTTATTAATAAGAAAGACCAGTAACAATTTTAAATAGTAAACGTCATACCTTGAACTAAACTGCCAAATATGAAACTATTTCTCAAAAAATTCGAAGACTCACCTCAACTTTATGCAAGAATTGCTGGAATACTATATTTATTAATTATAGTAGCTGGTATTTTTGGAGAACTTTTGGTTCGCAATAAATTACTCGTTTATGGAGATGCAAACGCCACTGCAAACAATATTATGAAATCTGAATTGCTATGGAGAATGGGTATTAGTGCCGATTTGGTTATGCATATTTGTGATTTGCCCGTAATGATAATTCTGTATTACCTACTCAGACCTGTAAGTGAAAAATTGGCGTTACTCAACTTATCCTTTAATTTAATACAAACCGCTGTTTTGGTGGCCAACAAATTAAATCTTTTGGCCGCATTGTTCTTCCTAGCCGATGCTGACTACTTAAAATCATTTAGCCCTGACCAACTGCACAGTTTATCTTATCTTTCCATTAAACTACATGATTTTGGTTTTGGAATTGGGTTAATCTTTTTTGGTTTTGTGTGTCTTATCGAAGGGTATCTCCTTTTTAAATCCAATTATTTCCCTAAAACTATTGGAGTTCTAATGTCAATTGCTGGAATATGTTACCTTACAAATAGTTTTGCACTTCTCTTAGTGCCACAACTTTCAAGTATTGTATTGCTAATGCCCTGCCTAATTGCCGAATTATCATTTAGTCTATGGCTTATTTTCAAAGGAGTAAATCTGCCTATCTGGAAAAAATCAGTTTATAAAAATATATAAAAGCACTTTTTTAAAACAATTGGCTCATTCAATTTTACATAAAATTACTCTTTAATGGGATTGAAATTGGGTTATACAATTCAATACAAAACAAGATTAATTAGGGTCAGTTTTTTTTAGCACAAACTAGTCTTTAAATCAAACAATTCAACTGGAGATTCAAAAAATCCAAAAGTCATTACACCAACTCTTTATAAAAATAACTATTTTTGTAGTCTAATTTTTTTACCATGTCAAAGAAAAAGTACAAAATAGCGGTCATTCAATTGAACCTTAACGATGTTGCAGAAAACAACCTTAAAAAATGCATGAGTTGGGTTCGCGATGCTGCCAATCAAGGAGCTGAAGTGATTTCGTTACCGGAATTATACAGCAGTCATTATTTTTGTCAAAGTGAAGATGTGGATAATTTTGCTTTGGCAGAACCATTGTACAGCACTTCGTTTATCGCTTTTAGCGCTTTGGCCAAAGAATTGGGCGTTGTAATTATTGTACCTTTCTTCGAAAAAAGAATGGCTGGAATTTACCACAACAGTGCTTACATCATCGACACTGACGGGTCTGAAGCTGGATTGTATCGCAAAATGCACATTCCGGACGATCCTCATTTCTATGAAAAATTCTATTTTACTCCAGGGGATTTAGGTTTTAAAACGATTCCAACTCAAAAAGGTAAAATTGGAACTTTAATTTGTTGGGATCAATGGTATCCGGAAGCTGCTCGATTAACGGCTTTACAAGGTGCTGAAGTTTTATTTTATCCAACAGCAATTGGTTGGCATCCACAAGAAAAAGAGCAATATGGCGAAAACCAACACGGTGCTTGGATGAGCGTAATGAAAGGGCACGCTGTCGCCAATGGTGTATATGTAGCAGCTGCTAATAGAATTGGTTTGGAACAATATATTGAAGGAACAGCTGGAATTCAGTTTTGGGGATCATCGTTTATTGCGGGACCACAAGGCGAAATTTTGGCACAAGCCTCACACGATAAAGAAGAAATTCTAATCGCCGAAGTAGACTTAGATTTACAAGAAAATGTGCGTCAGAACTGGCCATTTTTTAGAGACAGAAGAATCGATGCCTTTGGAGATATTACCAAACGTGCAATCGACTAATTGTTTTAACAAACAACTATAAATAAAAAATCTACCAAGAGTATTTCATTACTTTTGGTAGATTTTTTTTATTTCAATCGAATAAGGAATAAAATAAAAGGCACTAGTTAACTAAATATTCAGATAATCATCTTTTAGACCTTAGCGTCTTAGTACCTCTTTATTCAACAATTATCACTAATTCAAATCGGGTTGAAATATTTTGACAGTTCCATCTCCTTCGCTGCTTACAACAACCAAACTTCTTTTGTTTGGACTTTTGGAAGCCGGAATAAACAATAAACCTTCTGGAGCATCTCCTGTTTTTATGGTTTGCAAATATTTTGGAGCTATTGGATTACTCACATCATACACCATAAAAGCATCAGCTCTTTCTAATCCGACAAAAAGAATCTGTTTATCTCCCATTTTAGTTACGTAAACCGCTTCTGGTTCTACCCCTTTGTCATCACTTCTTCCATCATCATAAACACCAAACTCTTGCGCTTTTTTGTCCAATTCGTTTTTACTGTCAAAAACCAATTGCCCTGTAAGTCCATTCCAAATTGAAAATGAACGAGCTCCAAATCCAACTAACTCATCAAAATCGCCATCTCCATCAGTATCTCCCATTTTGGTATTGATATTCAATCTTCCCATACTTGCATCCGCTTTTAGCGCCGCAGCATTTGGAAAAATAGTCGGGTCTAATACTACCGCAGCATTATTAATTCTTTTAACATCAACAAAAGCGGAATAATCACGGGCATCTCCTTCATTTGCGGTAACAATATATTGAACATTATTCACTTCAAAATTGCTGATGGCATCGGGTTGAAACATTCCTTTTAGTTTCCATGGATTAAAAGCAACAGCCCCATCTTTATCACTAATATCAATCGCATTTTCGGCCAAACTATACTCTTTATATCCTAAAGGAAAAATTTGTACCATTTTCTTTGTTGCTAAATCAATTTTGGCTACTCCATTATTTTCTTGTAAAGTAACCCAAGCCGTTTTTGAATCGGCTGAAATAGTTACATATTCTGGTTCGATATCGGCAGCAAAATTATTGGTTGGACTTGCTATTCTGAATCCTTTGGTTTTTAAATCCGCTAATTGACCACTAAAACCTTCAAAACTCAAAGTAGTGACTGCATAACCAGAAGCAACATCAATAATAGAAACTGATCCATCGGGATCTTCAGAATAAGTATCATTTGGTTCCCCTTCATTAGCCGTCATTATGAATTTACCATCTTGCGAATAGGTAATCATGTCGGGTAATGCACCTACAGCAATTTCTTTAACTAAAGCATAATTTGACATTTCAAAAACTACAACTTTACCCGATTCTTGTTTGTTTGTTTTGGATTCTAAAGCTACTGCCAATTTCCCATTAAAAGTCGAAACACTATTGGCAGCTCCATTATAAGGAACCAAATCAATACTGGCAAGCAAAACTGGTTTCGACGGATCCGAAAGGTCTATCACGTCTATTTTATTGGCACTGCTATTGTTAACTGTAAATAATTTTTTGGAAATTTCATCATAAGCACTTATTTCTGCAGCTCCAGTTCCTCCAATAGTCAATGTTCCTATTTCTTTGAAAGTGGAAGGATTTTCGCTTACGACCAGCTCAGGAGTTTCATTAGAATCATTGTTGTTTTGACATCCTACAATTAAAAATAACACTGCAAGTACAGCTACACTTTTCTTTATCATTTTGTTTGTTTTAGTTTGTGCAAAAATAATTTTCAATAAAACAAAGCATATTATGATACTATTATAAAATCTTTAACAAAAAATATCTTGGTTTTATGTATCAAATCATATTCTAGACCAAAATGAAATCATCAGAATTATTTATTAATTATACTGTTTGTTTATCTTTGCAAACATTACAATTTTCAAATACTATGACTACACTAAAGAGACGTTTTCCCGCAGAATGGGAAAAACAACAAGGGATTTTATTGTGTTTTCCGCATAATGGAAAAGATTGGCCTGGAAAATTCGAAGCCGTTCAATGGGCATTTGTGGAATTCATCAAGAAAATAGCCAATTTTGAAACTGTTTTTTTGGTTGTTGCCGATGAAAATCAAAAAGAAAAAGTAGCCATACTTTTAGAAGAAGCGCATGTTCATTTTGAAAATGTGTCTTTTATAGTTCATAAAACCAATCGCAGTTGGATGCGCGATTCTGGTCCGATTATTGTAAAAAATGGTACTGAAAGAGAAGCACTAAATTTTAATTTTAACGGCTGGGCCAAATACAAAAACATCAATCTAGACAAACACGTTCCAAACAAAGTAGGCGAAGCTTTAAACATTCCAGTTACTCAAGTGATGTACAAAGGAAAACCCGTAATTGTTGAAGGTGGCGCCATTGATGTAAACGGACGTGGTACTTTGTTAACCTCCGAAGAATGCTTGATGCATCCTGATATTCAGGTACGTAATCCAGGTTTCACAAAAGAGGATTACGAAGCTGTTTTCAAAGAATATTTGGGAGTTACGAATGTGATTTGGCTAGGAGACGGAATTGAAGGTGATGATACCCACGGACACATCGACGATCTATGCCGATTTATAAATGAAGATACCATTGTAACAATTGTGGAATTGGATCCCAATGACAACAATTACAAACCATTACAAGACAATTTAAAAAGATTGCAAAATGCCAAACTAGAAGATGGGAAATCACCCATAATTGTAGCATTGCCAATGCCGAAACGCATTGATTTTGATGGATTACGATTACCAGCTAGTTATGCGAATTTCTTGATTTTGAATAATTGTGTATTGGTTCCTACTTTTAATGATTCTAATGACAGAGTGGCCCTGAACATATTGGCAGAATGTTTTCCTGATAGAGAAGTAATCGGTATCAGTGCTATCGATTTTATTTGGGGATTTGGAACGTTGCATTGTTTGAGTCAACAGATTCCTGAATAAGAATTTCCTTTTAATGTAAAATAAATTTTTAAAAATATGAAAAAAGAATGCTGCAATATCAATGAAGTAGTAAATGAATTTTATATTTTTTTAAAAAACTTTATCTATAAAAAAGTTCAAAATAGCACTATTGCCGAAGACATTGTTCAAGATGTTATGATGAAGCTTGTTGAATCTCATCAAAAAAACAAAGCTATTAAAAATGTTAAAGCTTGGTTATTTCAGGTAACCAGAAATACAATTCACGACTATTTCAACAGTAATAATATAATAGTAGATTCGGAAAAAATTGCCACTTCTTTAACCAATCCAGAATCTAAAGAATTTGAATTATCGGTATTTGATCATATAATACCGATGATTCAATTACTTCCTAAAAAATATTCTGAACCTTTACATTGGAGTGATATTGACAAAATTCCACAAATAGAAATCGCAAAACGACTCAACTTAACCCATTCGGCTACAAAAATGAGAATTCAAAGAGCAAGAATCAAATTGAAAGATCTTTTCATTGAATGTTGTGATATCGAATATGATTCTCAAGGCAATTTTATCAATTGTATTATTAAAAAAAATTGTGACACACTTCAAAATCATCTAAATAATTGCACCATTGAATTCGAAAAATGATTTTTCTTAAAAAAAATGTGTCTTTTGATTCGATTTAAAGTCTACATAATAACGTTTATTCTAAAAAACACAATTATGAGCACAGAAATCAAAATTTTACATTCGTCTTGTTGCGGAGCAAAATCATCAATTAGAGAGCAATTAATTACAATTGCACAAAAAAACAAGCTTGACATAACCATTACGGAACTGTTTGATTTACAAGATACAATGGTTTTTGAAACTTTAACTTTTCCTTCTTTAGTTGTAAATGGCAAAGTCTATGATTACAAAAAAATAAAAACAGATGAACAGTTAATTTCCATCCTTTAAAACAATTTAAATGGAAACTTTAACAAACATCCTCACCTATTTAGCCGATTATTTGGTTTATGAATGTTTAGAAATAAGCAGTACTGAAAAATTAAGTGCTGCTTTACATTATTTCATTATTACTTTTATCGAAATTTTTATCTTAATAGTATTTGTTACTTATATAATGGGAATTATAACCAATTATTTGCCAATAGATAAAGTTCGTTATTTTTTAGAAAAAAATAAAAAAACAGGCTTAGGTAATCTTGCAGCATCTAGTTTGGGTGCCATAACTCCGTTTTGCTCATGTTCCTCCATTCCTTTGTTTGTAGGAATGCTAAAAGCAAAAATCCCTTTAGGAATAACACTCTCATTTTTAATCACTTCCCCTTTGGTCAATGAAATTGCTATAACGCTTTTTTGGGTGACTTACGGCTGGAAAGTAGCCGTAATTTATATCATAACAGGAATTTTACTTGGTGTAATTGGAGGAATCTTGCTAGAAAAATTAGGAATGGCTCATCATGTAGCTGATTGGTTAAAAACACCGGATACAATTAATCAATCGGTGTACAAAGATACCAGAACATTTCTGGAACGACTTCCTGAAATTAACTCGGAAGCGATTCAAACCATAAAAAAATTAATAGTTTATATTTTCATAGGAATAGCCATTGGTTCCTTTATCCATGGATATGTACCTCAATCATTTTTTGAAAGTTATCTTTCAAAATCGATTCCTTTTGCTGTACCAATAGCAGTAGTAGCAGCCATTCCTTTGTATATTGATGCCGTTGGCGTATTACCTGTTTTAGAATCGTTAGTATCCAAAGGAGTGCCGTTGGGAACAGGAATTGCTTTTATGATGGGCGCCATTGGTTTATCACTACCAGAAGCTTTGCTTCTTAAAAAAGTAATGAAAAAAAAGTTGATTATAGCTTTTTTTACTACAATTGGAATTGGAATGATAATCTCGGGATATATTTTTAATTTAATTTTTTAATAATGATGGGAAATTTTAATTGAATATTTAACCCTATCGCTTGCGTTGAAAAAATTTTGACAATACATGAATGCATGAAAAGAGTACTCAAACATAATTTAGACTTCAGAAGAAAAAACACCAGATAGGATTAAATCCAGATTCGATAATAGAAAAATACTATTCTAAATAAATGAAATATTTAAAATTTCCCCATAACCCTTCTCAAATTGGAAATCCTATTCTACTATTATGTAACTTTATCGAGGTTGGTATTAAAAAAAAAAGACTTGCAGAATATAAATCTGCAAGTCTTTTTTTACTATAAAAAAATTTTTTAATCTCTTGTAAAAGGAATTTTTTGGTCTGTACCAATTAGCATATCAAATCCATTTTTGGCTTCATTAAATTGAAAAGAAACTCCAGCCTCCTTAGATTCAAAAGCATCTTTACCGCTTGGTGTAAGTCCAAATTTTGGATAATCGGTGATTTCTGCATAAAGCACACTATTTTTCTCCGTAAATTCAATTTTTAAAGGAGCCGCTTTGGTAGAAAATTTACCCAAATAACCATCTAAAATAATATCTTTTTCTACAACTCCTGTACCCGATTTCCAAATATTATTTTTTTCGTTCACATCTGGAAATGCATGATCTGGATCTAAAGTTACCGTTAAAATTTCTTCGGTGGTATTCACTTTAAATGACCATTCAACATTACGCTGCCATACTTCAACTGGTAATTTTACACGAGTGACTTTACCGCTTTTCGTTTTTATGTCTAAAACTACTGGCATAGCCATTTTTTCAAAGTTTTCAATCGAAATTACAGCTCCTTTGCTAGGATCATTTTTAATATATTTAACAGAATTTACTCCTTGATCCAAACGCCAGTTATTAACAATCCAACCTCTCCAAAACCAACTTAAATCTTCACCAGAAACATTTTCAATAGTTCTAAAAAAGTCATCTGGAGCAGGATGTTTAAATGCCCAACGCTCTACGTAAGTTCTAAAAGCCAAATCAAAACGCTCTGGCCCCAATACTTGTTCTCTCAAAATAATCAATCCTGAACTTGGCTTAAAATAACACAACAAACCTATATTTCTTTCCTTCATGTTATCAGGAGAACTCATAATAGGTTCCGTTTTTGGATCCGTAAAATATTCTGCATTTTGATGCATATCGGTCACTTTACTTTTATATTCTCCATTATTAAAATCAACAGAGCTTAATGAATTGATAAAAGTATTGAATCCTTCGTCCATCCAACCAAATAGTCGTTCGTTTGAACCCACAATCATAGGAAACCAACCATGACCAAACTCATGATCTGTTACTCCCCATAAATCTTCTCCTTTGGATTCCCAACTGCAAAAAACAATTCCAGGATATTCCATTCCTCCTTCATTTCCCGCCACATTGGTAGCAACCGGATAAGGATATTCAAACCATCTTTTGGAATAATTTTCAATCGATGTTTTGGTATATTCTGTAGCACGTCCCCATGCTTTTTCTCCAGCACTTTCAACAGGATAAACTGATAATGCTAAGGATTTTTTTCCACTTGGTAAGTTAATCCTTGCTCCGTCCATGATAAATGCTGCAGAGGAAGCCCAAGAAAGATCACGCGCATTTTTAATTTTAAAATGCCATGTTTTTTCGCTTAATGTCTCTGATTTTAATGCGTTTGCTGTCACTTCTTCAGCAGAACGAATCATAACTGTTTTTTCGCTTTGTTTGGCTTGAGCAATACGTTTTTGCTCTGCTGTTGTGTACACTGCTGTAGGATTTAATAATTCTCCTGAACAAACTACGATATGATTAGAAGGCACTGTAATATTCACATCAAAGTCACCATATTCCAAGTAAAACTCCGATGCTCCCAAATAGGGATTGGTATTCCAACCTCTCAAGTCATCATACACACACATACGTGGATACCATTGTGCAATTGTAAATATTTTTCCGTTTTTAGTATCCAAAACCCCTGTTCTATCCGAACCTTCTTTTGGTGAAATATAAGAAAAATCAATTTTTATTTTTACAACTCCTCCTTTTGCTTTTAAATCATCATCCAAAAACACTTGCATTCTGGTATCCGTAATACTAAATTTAGCTTCTTTCTCTATTGACTTCCCTTTTGAAGTAGTAATGACTTTTACCGATTTAATTTTATGACCACCATCAAAAACTTCGCCTCTAGCTCCATTACGGCTTCCATTTAAAGGAATAAGAGCATTTCCACGAGAATCCGATTTGAATAAATTTTGATCCAAATGCATCCAAACGAAACCCATTTTGTCATTACTATTATTGGTATAAGTAACAACACTTGTACCTATAATTTCATTCGTTTTTTCATTCAGTTTGGCAGTTAATTTATAATCTGCTTTATTTTGCCAATATTCATGACCAGGTGCACCACTTGCTGATCGAGTTGTTGTTCCATTATTTAGATAAAACAAGGGGCCAAAAGCATCGTTATAATTGTACTTTGAAACCAGCTTTACAACCGCCGCACTATCAACTTTATTTTCTTGACTCCAAGCATTACTAAAAACAATTAATATTGAAAGTTGAAAAAGGACTCTAAAACATTTTTTTCTCATAAGGATAATTTTTTTTGAATGTTGTGACATAAACAGAATTGAATTGGCAAATATGTTGCCATTTACTTTAAGTTTACTTCATTTTATATCTATTTAATAACAAATTAATGGAAAAAAATTGAAATTATTGTTTTAAATAAAAAATATGATTGGTTTTTAAGTTTAAAATAAGTTTAATTTCACTTCTCAAAATAAGAATTATAAAATATCTTTACGAAAGAATATTTAACATATAAAATATAATAATGTGATTACAACTATTTCTAATTCTATTTTAACTGCACAAATAAAACATATTGGAGCCGAATTATTTTCCTTAAAAAATAGTTCGAATAAAGAATATATTTGGAATGGAAATCCAACATATTGGGGAAAGCACTCGCCAGTTTTGTTCCCCATTGTAGGTACTCTAAAAAATAATACTTATCAATATGAGAATGCAGAATATCAATTATCTCGTCACGGTTTTGCCCGTGAAATGGAATTTGAATTGATAGACAAACAAGAAAACAGTGCTACATTTTCATTGCTTTCAACTCCAGCAACCAAGGAAAAATATCCTTTTGATTTTGAATTACATTTGATATACACTATTGAAAATAATTCCTTAAAATTGGAATATAAAGTCTTCAATAATGGTAAAACTAGAATGCCGTTTTCAATAGGAGCTCATCCAGCATTTGATTTACCTGGTAATTTTGAAAACTATAGTCTTTTATTTGAAAAAGAAGCCCCTTTACAATATTATTTATTAGAAGATGGGTTAATTTCGAAAACAACAAATGATTTGCCATTGAATAAAAATCAATTGCAACTTAATTACAAATTATTTGAAAATGACGCTTTGGTTTTCAAAAAAATTGACCCAAAAACAATTACTATTTTAGAAAATTCAAAGCCTTTTTTAAAAGTAAGTTATGCTGATTTTCCAGATTTAGGAATTTGGACCCCTCCAAATGCTCCTTTTATTTGCATTGAACCTTGGTTTGGCTATTCGGACACAGTAGATCAATTTGGTTCACTATTGAATAAAGAAGGCATTCAAATTTTGGAAGCAAAAGCCACTTTTCATTCCACTTTCAGTATCGAAATTATATAAGAAATATAAAGAATTATACAATTTAAATAGAAGTAAACAACCGAAATTCGCTAATAAAAATTCATGCGTAATTTCAACTTTTTATCTCTTATTCTTTTTTTAGTATTGGGTTGTTCTGGTTTTAAAATAGTCCCCGATTATGTATTTGATTCTTTAAATAAAAAAGAACTATATGTAAAATCATATGACGCAACATTAAAATTATGGGATATTCCATTTGAAGAAACAGATGTCTCGACAAATTATGGTGTAGCACACATTATCATTAGTGGTCCACGCACAGGAGAACCTTTGGTTTTGCTTCACGGTACAGATGCCAGTTCCACCATGTGGTATCCCAACATTAAAGAATTTAGTAAAAAAAATAGGGTGTACGCTATAGACTTTCCTTTAGAAGCGGGAAAATCGATTTCAAATTGTATAAAATTAAACAATAAACAAGCCGCTGTATTCTATAATGCTATTTTTAATCACTTTAAAATGGAAAATATTAATTTAGTAGGCGTATCAAGGGGCGGTTGGATGGCAACCTATTTGGCTCTGCAACCCAACAATCTCATTAAAAAAATAATTTTATTGAGTCCAGCTCAAACATTTGGAGGAGTGAAAAATTTAGGAAAAGTACTAACTGGAATAAATCTTAAAATGTTTCCTAGTACCAAAAGTACAAATAAATTTTTTAACGCCTTTTCATTTTATCCCGATAGCATAAGCCCTATTTTCAAAAACCAACTTTTTCTTGCCTATAAATATGGTAACAGTAAACCTCGCATATTGAACATGTTGCCCTTTTCAAAAAAAGATTTAAAGTCACTAAAAATTCCTGTAATGGTATTAATAGGAGATCACGATATTGTAAATAGCGAAAATATTTTTGTAAAAGTGCATGCATGTATCCCGAATGCAGAAACAGCCGTTATTAAAAATGCGGGACACTTTATGTCTATTGATCAGTCTGAAATTATAAATAAAAAAGTTGTAGAATTTTTAAATAAAAATGAATAATGCTAGAAATAAACTTTTTACCTTTTCCAAATCTAGAAACCGAACGTTTATTACTGCGACAAGTCAATTCGAATGATGCGGAAGCAATCTTGTCTTTGCGATCGAATGATGAAGTTATGAAATATATTCCTCGCCCTTACCTTAAAAACATAATAGAAGCAAAAGATTTGATTGCTATGTTTGATGATAAAATAGAAAATGGTATTGGCATAAATTGGGGAATTGCGTTTGTGAATCAACCCGAAAAAATACTGGGTATTATTGGCCATTATCGCATAAAACCAGAACATTATAGAGCCGAAGTGGGGTATATGTTATTTCCAGAATACAAAGGAAGAGGAATCGTGTCAGAAGCTTTGAAAAAAGTAGTAGAATATGGTTTTAAAGAAATGAAACTACATTCTATAGAAGCTATTTTGGATCCTGGAAATATAGGCTCTGAGAAAGTTTTATTAAAAAATGGTTTTATAAAAGAAGCCCATTTGATTGAGAATGAATATTATGAAGGCCGTTTTCTGGATACGATGATCTATTCCATTTTGAATAAATGACGCTTTATTTTCCTAATTCCCTATTGAAAACGAATGCCCTAACCCTGATTGCTTCAACAGTTCGCTTTGCTTGTGCGCAGTAAAAATTCTTTTATTTTTACTTTAAAAAATAAAAGATTAAAACAAATAGCAGGATTTAGCTCCTACATTATCTGGATTGTTTTTTAGAAATTGTTTTTAGATACAAATCTTCAACTTGTTTTCGAGCCCAATCGGTTTTTCGAAGGAAGGTCAGACTTGATTTCACACTCGGATTTTCGTTGAAACATTTTATTTTGACCAATTCACCCAAGGTGTCAAAACCATAATATTCTACTAATGTTTCTACTATTTTCTGAAGTGTGATACCGTGAAGCGGATCTTTTGATTGTTGTTTTTCCATGAAGCAAATTTATGGTATTTTCCCAAAAACAATTGTTCTTTCATAAATTAGTTCCTAAATTTGCCTCACTATGCAAAAAACTGTCAACATACTCAATAAAAGAGCCCGATTCGATTATGAAATTCTAGAAACCTTTACGGCAGGAATTGTTTTGGCGGGAACTGAAATTAAATCCATTCGATTGGGAAAGGCAAATATTACCGAAAGTTTTTGTGAATTTAGTGGCAATGAGCTTTTTGCAATCAATACCTATATTGAAGAATACACCTTTGGGAATCAATTTAATCACAAAGCCAGAAGTGAACGCAAACTGCTTTTGAACAAAAGGGAATTAAAAGGCTTACTGCGAAGTGTGCAAGCCAAAGGACTTACCATTGTACCTTTGAAATTGTTTACCAATGAAAAAGGATTGGCCAAACTACAAATTGGACTTTGTAAAGGTAAAAAAACCTATGACAAAAGAGAATCTCTAAAAGAACAAGATACCAAAAGAGATCTTGATAGAATAAAAAAGGCTTTTTAAAGTAATTTTCGTTTTATTCCGTAGTTTTTTAAAATTATAACTACTTTTACTTACATAAAACAAAAAAATAAAATTATGAAAAACTTTTTTATTGCATTAATCTGTGTATGCTTTGCAAGTTGTGGAAGTAATACATCCATAGTATCTAGTTGGAGAGATCCAAATTCGACTCTTGCCAAAGAAAATTTCAAAAAAGTTTTAGTAGTAGCCTTAGTGAAAGATGAAAGCACAAGAAGATCTACTGAAAATAGAATAGCATCAATTAATCCTGCTATTTTGAATGCATCATATAGTTATTTAAATCAACAAAATCTAAATCTTACTCAAGAACAAAAATTAAGCATTATACAATCAGAAGGCTTTGATGGTGTAATCACAATGCGTTTTATTAGAGCTGATAAAGAAACACAATATGTCCCTGGAACTGCAAACTATTATAATGGAATGGGATTTCCCGGAATGGGATATGGCTATTTAGGCGGTTATGGAATGGGTTATGGTGCAGGTTTTGGTGGTTGGTATGGTGCTTATGCTCCGGCCTATTATTCTCCTGGTTACTACCAAGAAAACACCTATTATTATATTGAAACTAATATTTTTGATTTAAAAAATAATAAATTAGTTTGGAGTGGAACCACAAAATCTTTGGATGTAAGAGATACAAACACTACAGTTGATGAAATCATGAAAGCTTGTGTACAACAAATGAGAGCTGATGGATATTTGGCTCCAAAATCAAAATAGGTTTTATTTTATTTAGACATAAAAAAAGCAACACATAATTTAGTGTTGCTTTTTTATTATACAAAAATTAGATAAATTTCTATCTACCAAAAAACCTACTAAAAAAGCCTTTGCTTTCTTGTTCTGTTTCCGCTACGACTAGATCTTTAGCGACTTGATTTAACTGTAGTTCTTTTTCATTTTCAACCATTAACTTTGTAATTAAATCAACATAACTAAGACCTAATTCTTCTAAATATCCAATCAAATATTTCTCACTTGCATTAATACCACTAGCTTGTTCAATCTGTAGTAGTTTTTTGTACAAAGGTTCGATATGTTTTGTAATTACATCTTGAGGAACGGCTTTTCTTCTGGCAATATAATTCACTATATTTCCATTCTCATCTCTAGAATATTCAAAATTGGTAATAACCCAATAATACCTACCTGATTTGGCTAAGTTTTTTACAATTCCGTGAAATTGATTTCCCTTTTGAATATTATCCCAAAGCACCTTAAATACAATTTTAGGCATATCTGGATGTCTAATTATATTATGCGGCTGAGCCATTAACTCATAATCCTCATAACCACAAACATCAACAAAAACTTCATTTGCATATTCAATAGTACCATACAAATCAGTTTTACTCATAATTGTCTTGGTCTTATCCCATGACACTTCCTTATCAATTGGAATTGGTTTTTTGGTCATTTCTTTTTCGTCGCTCATTCTTCTTTTTTCAATTAAATAATTATCTGCTTTTCAGTATTTTAACAATTAACACTTCTGCAAACAAATGTAAAACGGGTTATTTATTAAAAATATGATAATAATCAGTTTTAATGACATTAACGAAATCGATATAGTATTGTCGTGATAAAAATAAACAAATCCAAACATACTCTTAGAATATAACTACTTGTTTTTGAGCAATTTTGTACAAAAAGAAATAAACCATTTACAGAGTAAATGGTTTATTAAAATTTTTAAAAATTTAAAGAAATTTAATTTTTATCTTCCAATAAAGGGACAAATCGGAATTCTCCAAACTCATGTTTTTCAAATTGCGTTTCATTAACACGAATTAACAAAGTCATAATTTGAACCTCTTCACCTAAAGGAATAACGAGCCTTCCTCCTATCTTTAGTTGAGCCATTAAAGCTTGTGGAATAATAGGTGCCCCAGCTGTTACTATAATACTATCAAAGGGAGCATGATTGGGCAAACCTTTATAGCCATCACCAAACGAAAGATGCTTAGGACGAATTCCTAGTTTAGGCAATAAGGCTGATGTTTGCTTGAACAATTCGTTTTGTCGTTCTACGCTATATACTTGTGCACCTATCAAACACAAAACAGCAGTTTGATATCCAGATCCTGTTCCAATTTCCAAAACTTTGTGTCCTTTTTTTATTTCCAATAACTGAGATTGAAAAGCAACAGTAAAAGGTTGGGAAATTGTCTGACCAGCAGCTATAGGAAAAGCCTTATCTTGATACGCATAATCTTCAAAACTGGAATTTAAAAACAAATGACGTGGTATTTTTTTAATGGCTTCTAAGACCTGTTTGTCAGTAATTGCCTTTTGTTTTAAAGTGTTTACTAATTGATTACGAAGTCCTTGGTGCTTGGCTGTGTCTTTCAAAATTTAAGATTTTATTACAGCGCAAAAATAGAAAACTAAATCTATTTCCAAATCAAAAAAAAATCTATTTATAATTCACTAAAAACAATAAAAATCGCTGGAATTTAATATTTTTATAAATTGGAATTTCTTATTTTATTACTATTTTTGTGGAAATATCATTATTATGCTAAAAATTGGAGTATTGGGTGCTGGTCATCTCGGTAAAATACATTTGCGTTTATTACAACAATCTAAAAAGTATGAATTAGTTGGTTTTTATGATCCCAATCAAGAAAACGCTGAAAAAATAAGCAAGGAATTTGGATATAAAAACTTCAGTACCATTGCAACATTAATTCATGCTGTTGATGTTATTGACATTGTTACCCCAACACTTTCTCATTATAAATGTGCCAAAGTCGCAATCAAATCGGGTAAACATGTTTTTATAGAAAAACCCATTTCAAACACCGTTGAAGAAGCAGAAGAAATCATTGCTCTCGCAAATGAGTATAATGTAAAAGGACAGGTTGGTCATGTCGAAAGATTCAACCCCGCTTTTATCGCTACCAAAAACATGATCGAAAACCCTATGTTTATTGAAACCCATCGATTGGCAGAATTCAATCCTCGTGGGACTGATGTGCCTGTGGTTTTGGATTTAATGATACATGATATTGATGCTATTTTGAGTGTAGTTAACTCAAAAGTAAAAAACATCAATGCTAGTGGTGTTTCCGTAATTAGTGAAACTCCCGATATTGCCAATGCTAGAATTGAATTCGAAAATGGTTGTGTAGCCAATTTGACAGCAAGCCGTATTTCGATGAAAAACATGCGTAAATCACGATTTTTCCAGAAAGATGCCTATATTTCTGTAGATTTTCTGGAAAAAAGATGCGAAGTAGTAAAAATGAAAGATGCGCCAGAAGTTCCTGGTGATTTTGATATGATTTTACAAAATGCCGAAGGCGTAAAAAAACAAATTTACTTTGCAAATCCTGACGTGGAGCAAAACAATGCTATCCTAGACGAACTAGAATCGTTTGCTGACGCTATCAATAACAATACTACGCCAGTCGTAACATTGGAACAAGCTACTGATGCTTTAAGAGTAGCTTATCAAATTATAGATTGTTTTAAGAAGTAAAAAATCAACACATCCAATTAAAGTTTAAGGTTTAAAATCTATTGTTAGGTTTTAAGTTTTAAACTTTTTTAACTTATAAATAATAATAAAAAATGAAAATTATTGCTGTAATCGGTGCTGGAACTATGGGTAACGGAATTGCTCATACCTTTGCACAAAGTGGTTTTACCGTAAAATTAATTGATGTTTCCGAGAAATCTTTGGATAAAGGAATGGCAACAATAGCAGCTAATCTTGATCGAATGGTTTCCAAAGGAACTATAACCGAAGAAGACAAAGTAAAAACAATCACTAACATCATCACTTATACCGACATTAAAGACGGAGTTGTAGGCGTTGATTTAGTGGTGGAAGCTGCCACTGAAAATGTAGATTTAAAACTCAATATTTTCAAACAATTAAACGATGCTTGTTCGCATAATACTATTTTGGCAACCAATACTTCCTCTATTTCTATTACTCAAATTGGAGCTGTGGTAGCACATCCGGAGCGTGTAATTGGAATGCATTTTATGAATCCGGTACCTATTATGAAATTGGTCGAAATCATTCGCGGTTACAATACCAGTGACGAAGTGACGAACATTATCATGAAATTATCCGAAAAACTGGGTAAAACTCCCGTTGAAGTAAACGATTATCCAGGTTTTGTAGCCAATAGAATTTTGATGCCTATGATCAATGAAGCAATCGAAACATTATACAACAAAGTAGCAGGTGTTTATGAAATAGACACCGTGATGAAACTAGGAATGGGACACCCAATGGGACCTTTACAACTAGCTGATTTCATAGGTCTTGACGTATGCCTTGCAATTTTAAATGTAATGTACGACGGTTTCAAAAACCCAAAATACGCCCCTTGTCCTTTATTGGTTAATATGGTAAGAGCAGGAAAACTGGGAGTAAAATCAGGTGAAGGTTTTTATGATTATAGCGAAAGTAAAAAGGCCGAAAAGATTTCGAAACAGTTTATTTAATCATTAATCAAATCGACTCATGTCCATTCAACAAAACCTTCTGAATATAAAATCAACTCTTCCGGTGCATGTCACTTTGGTAGCAGTTTCCAAAACCAAACCAGTTGCCGATTTGATGGAAGCCTATAATGCAGGTCAACGTATTTTTGGCGAAAACAAAATTCAGGAAATGGCCGATAAATGGGAACAAATGCCAAAAGATATCGAATGGCATATGATTGGTCATGTACAAACCAATAAGGTCAAATATATGGCACCTTTTGTGAGTTTGATTCATGGAGTAGATAGCTTGAAATTATTAGAAGAAATCAACAAACAAGCCTTAAAAAACAATCGAATTATTGATTGTTTACTCCAAATATACATCGCCGAAGAAGAATCAAAATTTGGTCTTGATGAGGAAGAACTAGCAGCACTCCTAGCCTCACCTACTTTTAAAGAGATGAAAAACATCCGAATTGTAGGATTAATGGGAATGGCGACTTTTACGGAAAATCTAAACCAAATCAAAAAGGAATTTACACATTTGAAATCGATTTTTGACAGATTACAACCATTGCAAACTGCAAACTGCAAACTGCAAACTATTTCAATGGGTATGTCAGGCGATTACCAATTGGCAATCGCATGCGGTAGCACAATGGTTAGGATAGGAAGTAGTATCTTTGGGGGAAGATAATAGCCCCCTAACCCTCAAAGGGGGAATAAAGCGAATAGACTTATGAAATTTACACTTTATATTAACAATTACAATTCCCCCTTCGGGGGATAGGGGGCTTATGTACGCAATACTCGACATAGAAACCACTGGAGGACAATTCAACGAAGAAGGAATTACGGAGATTGCTATCTACAAATTTGATGGACACGAAATTGTAGATCAATTCATTAGTTTAATCAATCCTGAAATCCCCATTCAACCGTTTGTAGTTAAACTTACGGGAATCAATAACGAAATGCTTCGTGGTGCTCCAAAGTTTTTTGAAGTTGCCAAACGCATAATCGAAATGACTAATGACTGTGTTCTTGTGGCTCATAATGCCTCATTTGATTATAGAATTCTACGAACAGAGTTTCGACGTTTGGGATATGATTTTAATATTAAAACCCTTTGTACAGTCGAATTATCTCAACGTTTATTACCAGAGCAACCTTCTCATAGCTTAGGAAAACTAGTTAGAGCACTAGGAATTCCTATGGCCGATAGACATCGCGCAAGTGGCGATGCCATGGCCACAGTCAAACTCTTTAAGATGCTTTTAGACAAAGATTTAGAAAAAACAATCACAAAAGAGCTCATTAAATTTGAAGTTATAAAAGGAGTATCTCCCAAATTACTGGACATTATTGAGAGCCTTCCTTCCAAAACGGGCATCTATTATATACACAGAGAAGACGGTAAAATTATCTATATCGGACAAAGTAAAAACATCAAAAAAAGAGTCAATCAGCATTTCACTGGGATAACAACTAGTGCCAAAAAGATCCAAAAAGAAGTCTTCACTGTAACTTATGAAGAAACCGGAAGCGAATTGATTGCGCTTTTAAAAGAAACCGAGGAAATAAAGAAAAACCGCCCCATTTATAACCGAATGTCGCGAAAAAATACCATGTCTTGGGCTATATATGCCGAAAAGGACAGTAATAATTACTTGAATTTAAAACTTCAAAAAGCTGATGGCCGCAAAAAAGAAATTACCGCTTTTGCAAACCAACAAGAAGGAAAAGGAGCATTGAACCACATAACTACCAACTACCAACTATGCCCAAAACTAACAGGCCTTTTAGATCAAAAAACGACTTGTTTGGAGAATGAAAAAAATGAATGTGATGGTGCTTGTACACAAAAAATAACTCCAGAAGAATACAACTCTAGAGTTCAAGTTTTTATTGATAAAAATCTTTTTGATAACAAAAATATGATTATCATAGATAAAGGTCGAAAAACAGGAGAACATAGTGCCATTTTAATCGAAAAAGGAGTCTACAAAGGCTATTCTTTTTATGATTTAAATTATCAAATTAATAATCCCGAAATTCTAAAAAATATTCTTGTTCCTATGCCAGACAACAGAAATTCTAGAGCATATATACAAAACTATCTGAGAAAAAATAGAGTACTAAAAATCATTAATTTTTAATTTTTAAAATTGAAAAAAACGAAGTCAAAATATGAAGTTTTTAGACAAAAAACTCAAATTATAATCTACGGCACCAATACAAAAGCAGGTAGATTATTTGATTTGATTCTTTTGGGACTCATTCTTTTGAGTGTGTTTCTGGTTATGATGGAAACCGTACAAGGATTTGACACTAAATACCACAACCAGCTTGTCTTTGCAGAATGGATCATTACCATCTTCTTTACTTTAGAATACATCTTACGAATCATTTCCATTGACAAACCTTTAAAATACATCTTTAGTTTTTATGGTCTAATAGATTTAATTGCTACATTACCAATGTATGTATCGCTCTTTTTTCCTGGAACAAGAATTTTATCTGTAATAAGAGCCTTGCGTTTATTACGGTTGTTCAAAATCCTCAACCATCCAAAATTTACCAGCCAATCCATTCACATGAAAGAGGCGCTGAATGCCAGCAGAGGAAAAATTACTGTTTTTATTTATTTCGTACTCATTAGTACAATCATCATCGGATCAATAATGTACATTGTCGAAAGTAAAGAAAGTGGCTTTACAAGTATCCCTATGAGTATTTACTGGACTATTGTAACATTAACAACCGTTGGCTATGGTGACATATCCCCCCAAACGCCTCTCGGTCAATTTTTGGCAGCATTAGTAATGATATTAGGGTATGGAATCATCGCCGTTCCTACTGGAATTGTAACTTCCGAATTCGCAAAAAGAAATACAAATCAAGACACAAATATAGATAGTATCAAAACTACATGTACAAAATGTGGTACGTTTACTCTAAACAAAGAAGCAAAATTTTGTTATCAATGCGGTAACAACCTAAATGACAATTAGTAGCTAATCCAGCTGTACTCTACAACTCCTCATTATTCCAGTAGTTTTTCTAAGGCATAAAAGGAGCTTCTTCCAGTCGCTCTTTTATACCAAGAAAAACAAACTAGAATAATTCCGGGGTTTTCGTTTCCATCTGGGCTAAAAAAAGAACATGAAATATTTAATCACCATTGTCGGACCAACAGCCATAGGAAAAACAGCCCTGAGCATCGACTTGGCCAATCACTTTAATTGTGAAATCATTTCCTGTGACAGCCGACAGTTTTTCAAGGAAATGACTATCGGAACAGCTGTGCCAAACAAAGAAGAATTGGCATCAGCATCACACCACTTCATTCAAAACAAATCTATTTTTGATAATTATACTGTAGGGGATTTCGAGAAAGAAGCGCTGACAAAAATCGAAGAATTATTCCAAACCAATGATTATGCCATACTAGTAGGAGGTTCGGGACTATATGTAGATGCCATATTAAAAGGCTTCGACGAATTCCCTCCCATAGACCCTTCAATCCGAGAAAATGTTAATTCAAATTATGAAAAACTAGGAATCGAATACCTTCAAAATCAATTAGAAACTCTAGATCCTTTTTATTTCCAAAAAATCACTTCCGAAAACCCACAAACACTGCAAAACCCGCAACGCATGATGCGTTTTGTAGAAGTTTGCCTCGGAACCGGAAAACCATATTCTTCTTTTTTAAATCAAAAGAAAAACAATCGTAATTTTACACCAATTATCATTGGCCTTGAAGCCGATAGAACTGTAATTTACGAAAGAATAAACCAGCGAGTTGACATTATGCTCAATCAAGGACTCTTGGCCGAAGCTGAAGCTCTATACTCGAACAAAGAACTAAATGCCCTGCAAACAGTCGGATATCGAGAATTATTCAGCTATTTTGATGGCGATTTTACATTAGATTTTGCTATAGAAGAAATCAAAAAAAACACCCGCCGATTTTCAAAACGTCAACTCACTTGGTTCAAACGAAAAGAAAACACCAAATGGTATGATTATTTAGCTGATAGAAAAAAAATCATTAGTTATATTAATGACCAAATTCATAATTCATAATTCATAATTCATAATTCATAATTCATAATTATTTATATGCCAATAAGTCCAAATTTTACTTCCGTTTTAAGCAAAGACTGGGAAATCAATTTTACCCAATGCACACCAAATGGGTATTTAAAATATACCGATTTATGTAACCTTTTGCAATTAACAGCTGCTGCTCATTCCGAAGTTGGCGGCATCAGTTTTACCGATATGCAAGAATTCAACCAAGCTTGGGTTTTAAGTAGAATGCGTGTAGAAATTTCAGAGCTTCCCAAATGGAGAGACGTGGTAACGGTAAAAACTTGGATCAATTCATTAGAAAATTCTCGTTCCGTTAGAGCATTAGAAATGTATGTAAACGGAAGAAAAATAGTAGGATCGGAGACTTTTTGGGCTGTTTTCAACACTAAAGCCCGCAGACCGGAACCTTTGGCACTACCCCATCAACATTTTGAATTATTTCCCGAAAACAAAGCTACAGAAATAGGATTTTCAAAAATAAATTTGACTCACGAAAAAGAAATAATATTTGAAAGAACCGTTTTCCTATCCGATTTGGATATCGTAAATCATGTCAATAATGTAAAATACTTAGAATGGTGCTTGGATTTAATCGATGAAAACAAAATATTTCACCAAGAAGTAAAAAGTTTCGAAATGAATTTTTTAAAAGAACTTTCCCTTAAAGACAAAGTGATTCTACACGAATGTCTAAACGATACAAATGCTGTTTTTAGCATTACCAAAGAGGACAAAACATGTTTTGCTTTACAACTCAATTGGAAATAAAAAAAGCTTCGAAATTAATCGAAGCTTTTTATTATGTCTTAAATGGAATTAATTATTTAGATTTTACAACTAATCTAAATCCTTCTCCATGTATGTTTAATATTTCAACATCCTCATCTTGTTTCAAATACTTTCTAAGTTTGGCAATATAAACATCCATACTTCTAGAGGTGAAATAGTTATCATCTCTCCATATTTTTGTTAGTGCCAATTCTCTAGGCATTAAATCATTTTCATGAAGAATCAACATTTTAAGTAACTCATTCTCTTTAGGAGACAACTTAATTGGCTCTTCATTATTAAAAGTTAAGAAACGAAGTTTTGAATTTAAATGAAATTTACCAATATTGAATTCAAATTGAACTGCTTCCGCTTTTACATCAGATGCTTTTCTTTGAATAATGGCTTTAATTTTCATTAATAAAACTTCAGAATCAAATGGTTTGTTCAAATAATCATCTGCACCAGCTTTGTATCCTTTTAAAACATCCTCTTTCATAGATTTTGCAGTAAGGAAAATAATTGGCACTTCATTATTTTTTTCTCGAATTTCTTTTGCCAAAGTATACCCATCTTTATAAGGCATCATTACATCAAGAATACACAAATCATAGGAATCTTTTTTGAACTTTTCAAAACCTTCCATACCATTTTTTGCTAAAACAACGTCAAAATCATTTAGCATTAAATAGTCTTTTAGAACTGCACCAAAATTAAGGTCATCTTCTACTAATAGTATTTTTTTGTTTGTATTTTCCATACTTTAATTTATTAAAGGTAATTTTATAATAAAGGTACTTCCCTTTCCCTTTTCACTTTCAACATATACTTGACCATTATGGTCGTCAACAATTCTTTTCACATAAGCAAGACCTAATCCATGGCCTTTTACGTTATGTATATCTCCAGTATGCTCTCTGTAAAATTTTTCAAAAATCCTTTTTTGAGCAATTTTACTCATACCAACACCATTATCCTTAATTTTTACAAGAACCATGTCCTTAATATTCTCAGTATAAACATCGATTTTAGGAATACCCGGTGTATATTTTATAGCATTTTCAAAAATATTAACGATTACATTTGTAAAATGAACGTCATTAAGCAAAACTGTTTTTCTAATTGCTCCAAAATGTGTGCTAATACTTCCTTCCCTATCTTCAAGAATTAAACTAACATGCTCAATGGCATCATTTATAATTTCTTCAATATCAGTAGATTCTTTTATAATATTTAATTCTTTTTTCTCTAATTTTGATATCCTTAACACATTTTCAACTTGCGCATGCATTCGTTTATTTTCATCCCGAATCATTTCTAGATACTTTAAAACCTTTTCTTTGTCATCAATAATTTTTGGATTCTTAATAGCATCCAAAGCAAGATTTATGGTAGCAATCGGTGTTTTAAATTCATGCGTCATGTTATTAATGAAATCCGTTTTAATTTCGGAAATCTGCCTCTGACGTATTAACTGATTTAAAGCACTTGTATAGGCAATAATTATTATTAAAGTAAAAATTATAGATAAAATAGTAATACTAACTAATTCAGATAACAAAAACTTCTTCTTATGAGGAAAAGTAACCAATAATTTATACTTTTCATTTCCTTCATTATCAGTAAAAACAGGAATAGAATAGGTAGCATCTTTATCATATTTAAAATCATCCGATTGTATTTTAGTTGCTATTCCATTACTGTAAATACCAAATTCAAATTTTGTTTTAACACCATATTCTTCTAATTCTTTCTTAATAATTTCTCTTAAGACTTCTTTTGAAATTCTCTCCTCAAGCGGCATTGCTGAGGCAATATCTTTAAAGAAGATTTCAAATTGTGCATTATCGAGCACATCTAAATTTCCAGATTTTTCGATTTTAATATCCGGAATTAAACTCTGCTGTAATCCTGAATTATCTAATTTATTATTGTTATAAACTTCTGTTACTCGTTTTGAATTAAAGTTTTTAAAACTTTCAGTGTCAAATTTCTTATCAAATAAACCAGCTGATATTTTAAAATCTTCAGAAATTATACTGTTAGAATAAATAATTGTCTTATTGGTCTTCGGATTCTTTTGAACATAATAAAACTCCAACAAATCATCTCTTTTTGGTATTTTACCGGTACTATCTTTGTAATGATTGTATTTATCATAAAAACTATACGCTTCTCTGCTTTGTAATTTATTTGCAACGTTACCTATTACTTGTTTTACATGAAATTTAAATTGCTCATCATTGTTTTTAAACGAATTATTGAACCAATATACTTGAACAAGAATAATCCCAATCAAGGACAAACTCATTAACAAGACTAGTATTCTAAAAAATAACTTATTCATTTAAGCAAAATTAGTATTTTAACAATATATTAAACAATGTATTAACCAAAGATTAACATTTAAGATATGATTTGATTAATTCCTAAAATTTTAAGAATTTTAACAATCTCTAACTTTCGCCCCTTTGCGGTACTATTATCGATAATAAAATCGCTTTTTGATGATTTTTCCTCATCATTCCATTGATTTTTTATCCTTTCCAATACTTTTTCCCTAGTGGTATTATCTCTTTCCATCACTCTTTTAATTCTCATTTCAAGAGGTGCAACCACATTAATTACATAATCACATGATGTATAACTCCCACTTTCAAATAAAATTGCGCTTTCATAAATTACGAAAGGATAATTTTGATGCTCTTGAAGCCATTTTTTAAAATGTTTATTAACGGCGGGATGAACTATATTATTAAGTTGTTTCAACTTAATTGGATCATTAAAAACAATTTCGGAAAGTTTGTCTCTCTGCAATAGTCCATTTTCAAATACAGCATCACTAAAAACTTCTCTAATCTGACCCAAAACAAGATCAGTCTGCATTAAGTTTTTTGCTTCCTGATCTGTTATATAAACTGGTATATCAAAGGAAGAAAACTCCTTGGCAACAGTAGTTTTACCACTTCCAATTCCTCCAGTTAAACCAATTATTTTAGTCATATTATAATTTAAAAAACAATTCAGGAAAAGCTTTTTTAGGATCTTCTTTTAACAAAATAACTTTAATATACGATTTTAGAAATCCCATTCCATACCCATAAAACTGTTTCCAAACAGCAATAATTGACAAGTATCCAATTTTAATACTTTTATTCTGTATTGTAGACAACAAAAACAGTGCCAAAAAATAGCAAAAATAAAATTTAAGCAGAATATCTTGATTAAAAACCAACATCACTAAAGATACAAAAAATCCTATAATAAAAAAAGTTGGGAAGAAAAATGTCAATTTGTTATATTTTGGATACCAACTATTGAGTATTGGCCTTGCTTTACCAAATTTATATACTTGCAAGGAAAATTTTTCCCAGTCTATTCTTCTTTTATGATATACGAAGGCTTTTTCAAATAGTCGTGTCTCGAAGCCTAATTCCCACAAACGTATAGATAAATCAGGATCTTCTCCAGGATGAATATCACCAAACCCTCGTGAAGCTAGAAATGCTTTTCGAGACAATCCCATATTAAAACTACGAGGTTGAAATTTACCTATTTTTTCAGAACCTCCACGTATTCCTCCTGTAGTAAGAAAAGAGGTCATTGCAAAATTAATAGCTTTTTGAATATCTGAAAAACTATCCATTGCTTTATCTGGACCTCCAAAACAATCTACATAATTCTCTTTCAATGCCTTTTCTACTTCATTTAAATAGTCACTTGGAATTATACAATCCGAATCAAAAATAATATAATAATCGCCTCGAGCTTTATGCATACCATAATTTCTGGAATCTCCAGGACCCGAATTTTCTTTGTAATAATAGGAAATATCCAATCTGTCTCCATATTTTTGAGCCACATCTTGACATCGAATTGTGGACCCATCTTCGACAAGTACAATTTCAAAAATATCTTGGTAGGTAGATTGCGCTAAACTTTCTAATAATTCATCAACTTCATCAGGACGATTATAAACGGGAATGATTAATGAAAACAACATAATAGTATTGAGTTATTATAATTTTATTCTTAAATTTAATTTTGCAAAGTTAATCTTTAAATACAAAAAAACATCAAATTAATAAATGATGGTTTATTAAAACAAGAGACTAATCTATTTATTCAAACATTTCCATTACTTCTTGACTTACACCCATATTTGAAAAACCACCATCATGCAATAAATTTTGCAAAGTCACTTTTCGAGTCAAATCAGAGAACATAACAACTATATAATCCGCACATTCCGCAGCTGTTGCATTACCCAAAGGTGACATTTTATCCGCAAAAGCAATAAAACCACCAAAGCCCTTTACACCTTGCCCAGCTCTAGTGGCTGTCGGAGATTGCGAAATAGTATTGACTCTCACTTTTTTGTCCCTTCCAAAAAAATACCCAAAACTACGCGCAATAGATTCCAAATACGCCTTATTATCAGCCATATCGTTATAATCCGGAAAAACACGTTGCGCAGCCATATAAGACAACGCAATAATACTACCCCACTCATTCATGGCGTCTTTTTTATATAACACTTGCATCAATTTATGAAAAGAAACAGCAGAAACATTCCAGCCTTTTTCAGTAAATTCATAATTCTGATTCGTATAATGATTCCCTTTACGAACATTTACCGACATACCGATAGAATGCAAAACAAAATCAATTTTACCTCCAAGAATTTCGACCGTTTTATCTACCAAAACTTCTAAATCTGCAACCGAAGTGGCATCAGCTGGAATAATTTGGCATCCTATTTTTTGCGCTAATGTTTCTATATTCCCCAATCGCATTGCTGCTGGTGCATTTGTCAAAACAAAGCTTCCTCCTTCTTCATGAATGCGCTCTGCGGTTTTCCATGCTATGGAATTTTCGTCCAAAGCTCCAAAAATAATTCCTCTTTTTCCTTTTAGTAAATTATACATAAATTATTTTTTTTAAAATTTAATTACAAAAAAACACCTTATTTTCTTGATTTTAAACCATCAAGTAATAAGGTGTTAATGTTATATATAGTAATGATTTCTAATTATCCAATACTTGGAATAGCAACCACCTCATCGGTGTCTGCTTTGTAATCTACACCTTCAAATCCAAAACCAAATAGATTATTAAAATCCTTTCTGTAACCTTCTAAATCTCCTAATTCCGCAAGATTTTCGGTAGTAGCTTCCGACCATAATTTAGCAATTTGAGCTTGAACATCCTCACGCATTTCCCAATCATCAACACGGATTCTACCTTTTTCATCTGTAATCATAGGCTCTCCCGTGTATAATCTTTGCTGATACAAGCGTTGAATTTGCTCAATACATCCCTCATGAATTCCTTTTTCTTTCATTATTTTATATAATAAAGAAATATATAACGGAATAACCGGAATAGCGGAACTAGCTTGAGTCACCAAAGCTTTGTTTACCGAAACGTAAGCTTTACCATTAATATCTGCTAAACTATCTGAAATAGTAAATGCAGTAGCTTCAAGATGATCTTTTGCACGACCAATAGTACCTTTTCTATAAACGGCCTCTGTTAATGATGGTCCAATATAAGAATACGCAATTGTTGTAGCACCCGGTGCTAATAGATTCTCTGCTTTCAAAGCTTCAATCCACATCGCCCAATCTTCACCTCCCATTACTGCCACTGTATTAGCAATATCCTCATCATCACAAGGTTCTATAGAAATTTCTGAAACCTTTCCTGTATGAAAATCAACTGTTTTATTGGTAAAAGTACTTCCAATTGGTTTCAAAACCGAACGGTGCAAAACTCCAGTATTTGGATTTAAACGTACAGGCGAAGCTAGACTGTATATAATTAAATCAACTTGTCCTAAATCAGCTTTGATAAGATCTAATGTTTGTCTTTTAACTTCATTTGAAAACGCATCACCGTTAATACTTTTTGCATACAAACCCGCTTTATGAGCTTCCTTTTCAAAAGCTGCAGAATTGTACCAACCTGGTGAAGCTGTTTTACCTTCAGCAGGCTCTTTTTCAAAAAACACTCCAATTGTAGCAGCATCCGAACCAAAAGCACTTGTTATTCTTGAAGCCAAACCAAAACCTGTTGAAGCCCCAATAACCAATACTTTTTTAGCTCCTGCAATTGGTCCTTTTGATTTTACGTATTCAATTTGATTTTTAACACTTTGTTCACATCCTTTAGGCTGGGCTGTCAAACAAATAAATCCTCTCATTCTTGGTTCTATAATCATAGTATTCTATACGTTAATTTATATTGTAAATTTTCAATTAATTGAATTTCTAAAGCTTTTAAAATTGAATGGGCAAATATAGTTCAATTATTTAGTTCAACAAGGCTTTTGCATGATTTAAGGCCGAATCTGAAATAACAGTTCCTGATAGCATCTGTGCAATTTCGATCACGCGCTCTTCGCTGGTTAATAATTTTAATTCTGATTGTGTATCTTCCCCAACGGTTGATTTAAACACTTTAAAATGTTCCGTTCCTTTTGCTGCAATTTGAGGTAAATGTGTTATAGCAAATATTTGCATATTTGTACTCATTTCTTTCATGATTTCACCCATTCTATTAGCAATTTCACCAGAAACTCCAGTATCAATCTCATCAAAAATTAAGGTAGGTAATTTAGAATATTGTGCCAAAATTGCTTTTACAGCTAACATAATTCGAGACATTTCACCTCCTGAAGCTACTTTTTTCAAAAGACCAAAATCGGTTCCTTTATTCGCAGATATTAAAAATTGCAATTCATCTTTTCCATTTTCAAAATAGGTGGATGCCCTTTTTATTTCCATATTAAAACGCACATTTGGCATTCCTAAAGTATCTAGAATGGTGATCAATTTTTGAGACAAAATAGGAATTGCTTCTATCCTTTTTGCATGAATGGCATCGCAAATTTTATCCAACTGTTTGACATTAGCATCTACTAAATCAGTTAGTTTTACAATTTCCTCATCAATATTTCCTAATTCCAATACCGAATTTTCTAAATTAGTTTGAATAACTAATAAATCATCAACGGTTTTTACTTGATGTTTCTTCTGCAAATTGTAAATTAATTGCAACTTTTGATTAATCAAATTTAACTGTTCAGGATCATTGATTAACTTTTCTGTACAGCGATTCAACTCAATTGCTATATCATCAAATTCAATTTTCAAACTGTTTATCCTTTCAAATAAAATACTATAATCAGGAGAGAAAACAGCAATTTTCTGTATTGCATTTTTTATTTCATTCAAATTATGAAACACACCAATTTGTTCTTCATTTGCTATAGCCAAAGATTTATCAAGCGATTCCTTGATAATCTCAACATTATTCAATTGTTCATAATTTTCTTCTAGTAGCTCTTGCTCACCGGATTTTAATTTGGCTGTTATCAATTCTTCCAAAAGAAAAGTATTGTATTCTTGTTCTTTAGATGCCTCTGTTTTTCTTTTAACAAGAGCATTCAATTTAGATTTATCCGATTTATATGTTTTTAAAACCAATTGATATGCCATAATAGAATCAAAATTATTAGCAATAGCGTCAATAATTTTAAATTGTACATGCTCATCAGACAATTCTTGAGTTTGTTGTTGCGAGTGTATATCGATCAAAAACATTCCCAATTCTTGTAATTCCTGCAAGTTTACAGGACTATCATTAATAAAAGCTCTTGATTTTCCAGACGGCAAAATTTCTCTACGAATAATGGTTTCATTTTCATAATCTAAATCATTTGCCTCAAAAAAAGGAAGCAAACCATATTTGGAAATATCAAAATGCGCTTCAATAATACATTTTTCGTCTTTATTTTTTAACGAAGTTAAATCGGCTCTTTTACCTAATGCTAAACCTAAAGCTCCGAGAATTATCGATTTACCAGCACCTGTTTCACCAGTAATAATGGAAAAACCTTTTGAAAAATCAATAGTTAATTTTTCGATTAACGCATAATTTTTTATTGCAAGTGAAGTTATCATTTATTGATTATTTGGAGTAATTTGAATTAATGAAAAAATATAAAAACTTAATATTTTAATAATTGCCATTTACCGGCATAAGAAGAAGATGTTTTATTCAAACTATCAACCAAATCATTTATTGGAATCTTTGGGCCACCCGAAAAAACAGAAACAATTTCATCTGATTTCGAATCCATAAAAATTCGTAATAAATAAGAATTTGGTTTACTGCCATTCAATTTTGACAAATTTATCAAAGAACCTTTAATAATTTCCTTTGCTTTTTTTTGATCTTGACTCATATTATCCATACCTAAATAATATTGATAACTTGATTGTCTAATTTCAAAAAATGTTGGAGACAATAAATCATTAATTAAAATAAATCTACTCAAAGTTCCATCGGATTGATTCCATCCTTTGTATCCACCTTGCTGTGCTAGAGTAGATATATTAATGGCTTCTTTAAAATATTTATCACCAAAAAGTGGAACAAAAGTGTCCGCATCCATTCCTAGAATAATATAACTATAAAAAGACAAAACCGAAACTAAATTAGAATCATAACTATTTGGATTATAAAGCAAATTTTCGAATTCAGTATAATTAAAAGTAAAATCTTTATCATTTATATTTAATACAGGAGATGAATACGTAGAATTATAAATATTTCTGGAAGATTGCACTTGAATATTAGCCACAAATTGATCCGAAGAATAATTGGAAAGCGTAATATACATTGAACAATCTACCTTTTCTTTTTGCGAAAGGGCTTGTCCTGTCCAATCTGTTTTATTTACAAATTCAGTTATTGCTGTTTCCAACGTCTTGAAGATTTGCTGGTTGGGATTGTTTATTTTTTGAGTATTTAAAGTAACAGTACAGTTTAGCTGTTGGGCATGCAAACAGCCACAACTAAAGAACAAAAATAAAACAAATCTAACCATAAAAATGTGCTATTACTTTGTTTAAAATATCATCAGCCACGGCTTCTTTTGATTTTAAATCCATTGATTCTATTTGAAAAGAACTATCTATAAAAGTAACTTTGTTTGTACTTTTTTTAAAACCTGCACCATGATCTTGTAGTGAATTAAGAACAATCAAATCTAAGTTTTTTTTCTGAATTTTAGCCTTTGCATTTTCAATTTCATTTTCAGTCTCCAAAGCAAAACCTATTAAAAATTGATTTTCCTTAATTTCTCCTAATGAAGCAAGGATATCTTTGGTTTTTTCGAGTTCAATTATAAAATTGTCAGCTGCTTTTTTTATCTTTTGCAGTGATACATTCTTAGGTTTGTAATCAGCAACGGCTGCAGCAGCAATTGCTACATCTACATCTTTGTAATATTGATGACAGGCATCATACATTTCTTGAGCACTTTCAACAGGTATTAAATGAACTAAAGAGTGATTGATTGTACAATGGGTTGGTCCAGAAACAAGATAGACTGTTGCTCCTAAATTGGCGGCACTTTGAGCAATATCGAAACCCATTTTACCAGAAGAATGATTACCTATGAAACGCACTGGATCAATCGCTTCATAAGTTGGCCCAGCGGTAATTAGTATTTTTTTTCCTTTAAGAGGCAATTTGCTTTCGAGATCTGATTCTAGAAACAAAACAATATTTTCAGGTTCGGCCATACGACCTTCTCCAAACAAACCACTTGCCAATTCACCATTTTCTGCATGAATCATTGTATTACCAAAAGCTTTCAAAGTTCTAAAACTTTCTAAAGTAGAAGGATGAATATACATATCTAAATCCATTGCAGGCGCAAAATAAACAGGACACTTAGCAGACAAATAACATGCAATTAGCAAGTTATCGCACAGCCCATTAGCCATTTTAGATAAAGTATTGGCAGTTGCAGGAGCAATCACCATTAAATCAGCCCAAAGTCCTAATTCTACATGGCTATTCCACTCCTCATTTTGTTCTTCTTTATTATAAAATTCAGAAAAAACGGGATTCTTGGATAGCGTTGATAAGGTAAGTGGGGTAATAAAATCCTTAGAAGCAGGTGTCATTATCACTTGGACATGTGCACCTGCTTTTATGAAGAGTCTAACTAATGTAGCTGTTTTATAGGCGGCAATTCCACCAGAAATTCCCAGCAAAATCTTTTTTCCGCTTAAAACTGACATTATATAAACTTATTTATTTGCTTCTCTGTGGTAGATTTTACCATCCAACCATTCTTGAACTGCCAAAGCATGAGGTTTTGGTAATTTTTCATAAAATTTAGAAACTTCAATTTGTTCTTTATTTTCAAAAACTTCTTCTAAACTATCATTATAAGTAGCAAATTCTTCCAATTTCTCAGTCAATTCCTTTTTAATTTCAGAATTAATTTGATTTGCTCTTTTAGCCATAATTGTTATCGCCTCATACACATTTCCAGTAGGAGCTTCAATAACTGTTTTATTATAAGTTATTGTGTTTACTGGAGCATTTGTCTTTTTTAAATCCATGACTTTATTTATTTATTATATTTTTGTAATTCAACATCAATTTGAGCCAACATTTCATCAGCTTTATTTTTGTACTCCGTATTTGGTTTAAATTTAACCAAATTATTGTAACTCGTTTTGGCAGTAATCAATCGTTCTTCCATTTTTGATGGCACACTATTAATAGCCAATAAATAAGCCGAATCTAATTTATAAAACAACGCTTTCTCCTTATATGGAGTACCCGGAAAATCAGCAATAAAATTATCCAATGCAATTATAGCCGATTTATAATTAGAAATTTTATTGTATTCCACTGCATTTTCATAAACCTTGCGTTCAATCTTATCGTTTAATTTTTTTGAAATTGCATTAGCCTCAACTATATAAGTAGAATTTGGATAACGATCTATAAATGCTTGCATCTTTTCAATAGCTTTAAAGGTATCCGTTTGATCTATGCTAAAAACTGGTGATAACTTCGAATAACTTTGAGATCCTAAAAAAGCACACTCTTCTGCTTTTTCACTTTTTGGGTATCCTGACACAAAACTATCAAATTGATATCCAGCCAAATAATATTGTTTGGTTTTGAAACATGATTGAGCATACATATAAAACAACTTTTCACCCTGCGGCTTACCTCTATATGCTGGAGCCAACTGTTCAAAGAGGCGAATTGCTTTAGTATAACTTTTAGCATCGTATAATTTTGTTGCCACCTCAAACTTTACAGCAACATCTTCAGTTTTTAAAGCAGTTTGATACTCGCTACAAGAACAAAAAAACGCAACAACAAACAATACTGATATTAATTTCTTCATTTTATTTTACTGATTTTATTTTTATTGCTTTGAATACACACAATAAAAGCCACCAAAGATAGGCGGCAAATTTAGTTATTAATTTAGCTATTACAAAATATTTCTTTATTTTAAAAAAAAATGCATTATTTATACATTTTTAACCATTTTCTTTACAAATGAATCCAGACGATTCGATAAAGATTCATCAACGTTTACTAATGGCAATCTAACAAAATTGTCTGTAATACCAAGAATACTTAACACTTCTTTAATACCTGCTGGATTACCTTGTTCAAAAATCATATCGATACAATCCGTTAATATATATTGTAATTTAAATGCATCATCAACTTTTCTATTCAATCCCAATCGAATCATTTCTGAAAACTCTTTAGGAAAACCTTGTCCAATTACCGAAATAACACCAGAACCTCCTGCCAAAACTACTGGTAAGGCAATCATATCGTCACCAGAAATAACCAAAAAATCTTTTGGTTTGTTTTTTATTAATTGCATTGCTTGTACCAAATCGCCTGCTGCTTCTTTGATCCCTACAATATTATCAAAATCATTTGCTAATCTAATAACTGTATTAGGAAGCATATTGCTTGCAGTTCTTCCTGGTACATTATATAAAATTACTGGAATAGGTGAAGCTTCAGAAATAGCTTTAAAATGTTGATAAATTCCCTCTTGCGTTGGTTTATTGTAATAAGGAGAAACAGATAAAATGGCAACAAAAGAAGACAAATCTCTAGTTTTTAATTCTGCTACCACATTTAATGTATTATTACCTCCAACACCAAGAACTAAAGGTAATCTACCTGCATTAACTTCAATTACTGTCGAAATTACAAGTTCTTTTTCTGCTGTTGATAACACTGCATTTTCTGCTGTAGTACCTAATACTACAAGATATTCAATTCCTCCATCTATTGAAAAATTTACAACTCTTCGTAAAGCTTCGATATCTATTGTAAAATCGTTTTTAAACGGTGTGATAAGTGCAACACCTGTTCCTATTAATGATTGCATAATATAAATTATATTTTATTTAATATTTTTAAGTACCTGAATAACTCTTGAATAAAACCATTGTAATTCATTAAATCAATATTTATCATCAAATGATTTAATCTCTTATCCACTACCGAAAAGCCTACCTTAAATTTTGCTTTAGTTCTATGGGTTAAAAGTAGTAGAAAAGGTTTTTCGTCAATATAATAATTAATTAATAAATCAAATTCTTCATTTAAAAAATCAAGTATTGGTTGTTTTGTAAATTCACTGTTAAAATTTAAATCTTTTAATCCAAAAGTAGGCACATCATACACTTCTTTACTCTTTACAATATCCCGATAAGCAATAATATTAATATTATTCTCGGCAATACCTTTGGAAATTATTACGTTTTTTAAAGCTGCAGTTTCAAAAAAAAGACTTTCATCAATAATTAATCCAACTTTAAATATTGGAGTATCTAAAGTCTCTACCTTAACATTACTGAGTTGTTTTTTTAAGGTTTTATTTAAGAAAAAGCGCTTTATATAATTTAAAAACATAGTACTTTTACAAGATTACAAATTTAATTATTTAAGTTACATTTAAGATGGTAAATCTAAAAAACAATAATGGCTTTTTAAAACTTTTTGTTATATTCTTAACACTAATTTTTATTATTTCTTGCAGTACTAAAACCTATACTGTTACGAAAATTGAAGGTAAACGAATCCCAATTACCGATAAGGAAAACAATTCTATTGAAATTGAAAATTTCATAAAACCATATAGAGAAAAAATCAATTCTGATTTAGATAAAATCTTAGCATTTAATCCTGTAATCCTAGAAAAAAGTAAAGGTGAATGGCAAACAAACATTGGAAATTTCATGTCGGATGTTTCTCTATCAAAAGGGAATTTTGTTTTTAATAAACGAGAAAACAAGAATATTGACATTTGCATACTCAATGATGGAGGAATACGTTCTATTCTCCCAAAAGGTAATATTACCGCACGAAATGCATTTGAGATAATGCCTTTTGAAAACAGTCTTGTAGTAATTGCTTTAAAAGGGGAACAAATCCATGAAATTGTTGCTTTTTTAATTAAAGATAAAAGCCCACATCCTTTGTCAGGCCTAACCTTTACTATCGACAATAACAATCAAGCCAAAAACATATTAATACAAGGTAAACCCATTGATAATTCGGCTATCTATTATGTTGCCACTAATGATTACCTCGCAAATGGCGGTGGCGGTATGGATTTCTTCAAAAAAGGGATTAAAAAATATGATTTAGATTACAAACTTAGAAATATACTAATAGATCATTTTACAGATGTAGACACCATTAAAGTCAAAAACGATATTCGAATATTTAAAGAATAATCTCCATTCTATCTATTCAAGCCAAATAAAATTAAACTATATTTCCCATTTTAATCCAATTCACTTTTACAGAAAAAACAAAATGAAAAGAAGAGATTTTATAGAAAAAACAGCCGCAAGTACAGCTTTGTTGAGTTTAGGATTATCATTAAGCAGTTTTAAAACAGATACTATAGAACATTTAACAATATTGCATACTAATGATGTTCATAGCTATATTGATCCTTTTCCTGCCGATCATCCCAGAAATCCAAACATGGGTGGTGTGTCGAGACGAGCATCACTAATTGAAAAAATACGATTAGAAAATCCAAACGTCTTACTATTAGATGCAGGTGATATTTTCCAAGGAACTCCATATTTTAATTATTACGGAGGGGAATTAGAATTCAAATTAATGAGCATGATGAAATATGATGCGTCAACGATTGGAAATCATGATTTTGACAATGGCTTAGAAGGAATTGTAGCGCAAATGCCCCATGCAACATTTGAATTTATTTCATCCAACTATGATTTTAAAAATACGGTCATGGATGGCTTTGTAAAACCCTTCAAAATATTCAATAAAAACGGCATAAAAGTAGGTGTTTTTGGTCTTGGAATAGAATTAACTGGCTTAGTCGATAAAAACAACTACAAAGAAACCATTTACAACAATCCTGTGGAACTTGCTGAAGAAATGGTTCACATACTAAAACAAGAAAAGAAATGTGATTTAATCATTTGTTTATCACATCTAGGATATAATTATAAAACCGAACCCAATAAAATCTGCGATTTAAAACTTGCAGCACTAACGAAAGATATTGATTTGATTATCGGAGGACATACTCATACGTTTTTAGACAAACCTACTGTCGTGAAAAATTTAGAAGAAAAAGAAGTTTTAGTAAACCAAGTGGGATGTTATGGAATAAATTTAGGTAGAATTGACTTTTATTTTGATTCAAATAAACAAAAGTCATCACAAGGAAAATCAATTATCGTCTAAGTATTCTGAAGTTTTATCTTTTTCTAAAAAATAATTTACCATAAAAAAGTATGACAAAAACTGTGTAATTATGCTTGTTATACTAAAAACATAATTGTAAAAATAAAATTTATATACCACAAAAAAGACATCCGTAACAATAAAACAAACACACATTAACATTGCGTTATAAAAAGCATACGTATCATTTTTATTATAATTTATAATTGAAATAATACTCAAAAAACTTAAAATTATTCCAAAAACTACATACAACCAAAAATCAAGTTCTAAGTTTTCTAGTTTTAAATTTAAAACTGAGTAACAAATACTTCCGATTGCCAAAATCAATATGAAAATTGAGATTGTGTCTTTAAAATAAAATTTTAAATATTTAAAATCCTTGAGAGCCAAATACAACAGAAGAACATAAACTATCATGACACATAAAAAAGAACCCAATGGAGACTCTTTTATATTCAATGTGTTAAAAACGTCCCGCACAAAAAACAACAAAAAAATAAATGCTTTCAAGAAAGTAATCTTATAATTATTAGATACAAAATAATATATAAACAAAGACGGGATTATAATAGATTTAGTTAATAAAACCATTATTTCAAAATCCAATAATTTGAAAATGATAGCTGATGCAGAAGTTATAAAAAATAATATTAATGATGGTGTACTAGCTTTCATTTAACATTTTTATAAATTGCTCTTCTGAAATAATAGAAATATTTAGTTTAGTTGCTTTTTCCAATTTAGCAGGTCCCATATTATCACCAGCAACAACAAAATCGGTTTTAGCAGATATTGAACTCCCTACTTTTCCACCATTATCTTCGATAGCCTTTTTTAATTCATCTCTTGAAAAGCCAGAAAAAACACCAGAAACTACAAATGTTTTACCAAGGAATTTCTCTGTTGCATTTGGATTAATTTTTTCGATGATTTCAAATTGAACACCATAAATTTTTAATCTTTCGATGATCGCTATATTCTCCTTATTCTCAAAAAAATCAATCACACTTTGAGCAATTCTTTCACCAATTTCGTCAACCAAAATTAAATCCATAAGAGTTGCTTGCTGTAATGCATCAATATTTTTATAATGCTTTGCTAACTTTTTGGCAACTGTCTCCCCAACAAATCGAATTCCCAAGGCAAACAAAACGCTTTCAAAAGGTATCTTCTTAGAATTTGCGACTCCTTTTACTAAATTCTCAGCAGATTTTTGCGCCATTCTCTCCAATGGTAAAATTTGCTCAATAGTCAATTCATATAAATCGGCATAGTTATGCACCAAGCCATTATTGAATAGCAAAGCCACAGTCTCGCCTCCAAGTCCCTCAATATCCATTGCTTTTCTTGAAATAAAATGCTGAATTCGTCCTATTATTTGTGGAGGGCACCCATAAAAATTTGGACAATAATGATTCGCTTCTCCTTCTCCTCGAATTAACTCAGTATTGCATTCAGGACAATGGGATATATATTTTGTAGGCTCTGAATTTTCAGGACGTTTACTTAAATCTACGGCAATAATTTTAGGAATAATCTCTCCTCCCTTTTCTACAAAAACGGTATCATTAATTCGAATATCTAACTTTTCAATTTGATCAGCATTGTGCAAAGAAGCTCGTTTTACAATCGTTCCAGCTAATTGCACAGGTTCCAAATTGGCAACAGGGGTAATAGCTCCAGTTCGTCCTACTTGATAGGATATCGAATTTAGTTTTGTAGCTACTTGCTCCGATTTAAACTTATAAGCTATTGCCCAACGCGGTGATTTGGCTGTAAAACCTAACTCTTCTTGGTGTCGAAAATCATTTACTTTTATAACCACGCCATCTGTTTCATACGGCAATTCGTGGCGATGAACATCCCAATAATTTATAAATTCAAAAACTTCATCGAGATTCTTTGCCAATTTTGCTTCATTCGGAGCTTTGAATCCCCATTTTCTAGCAACTTCAAGTCCTTCAAATTGAGAAGAAAAAGGCAAGTTGGGACCAATTAAAAAATAAAGTAAACAATCTAAAGGACGTTTAGCTACTTCGGCACTGTCTTGCAGTTTCAAACTTCCGGATGCGGTATTTCTGGGATTAGAATAGGGCGTTTCGCCAATTTCAATCAAATCTTGATTCATTTTTTCGAAACCAACAAAAGGCAAAATAATTTCACCTCGAATAGCAAATTGCTCTGGATAATTCCCTTTCAATTGCAATGGTATAGACTTGATCGTTTTTATATTATTGGTCACATCATCACCTTGAAAACCATCTCCACGAGTTACTGCCCGTTTAAGTATACCATTTTCATAAGTAATGCTAATTGATGCACCATCATATTTTAATTCGCAGGTGTATTCTAAAGCGACATTTCCTAAAACTTTCTGAATTCTATTTTCCCAATCGATCAAATCTTCTTTAGAATAGGAATTGTCTAGTGAATACATACGGTATTCATGCGGAATAGTTTCAAAGTTTTTAGTGACTGTCCCTCCTACTCTTTGCGTTGGAGAATTAGCGTCAAAAAATTCAGGATGCTTATTTTCTAAGTCTTGAAGCTCCTTCAATTTCATATCAAACTCATAATCAGACAATGTCGGTTTATCCAAAACATAATAATTATGATTGTGAAGATTGAGTTCTTCCCTAAGCGTTTGTATGGTCTGCTGTATATTCATAAAACAAAATTGGCTATTCTAGTCGATTAAATAATCTACTAAAATAACCAATTTAAAGTTTAAAAATCAAATTTACGACTCGATAATCGTATTAATTTGATTGTATAATTGCCCGTCACTCAAAAAAGAACCCTGTTGGATCAATTGAAAGATAGAAAGATTACGTTCTTCAGTAAACTCTTTTTTCCCAACTTTCATTTCTATTGTTTCCGTAAACATATTGTCACTAAGCCATTCTAAACCTTCTTTGGTCAAAAAATCAATTTCAGGAACTAATGATTTTAGAACAATCGATTTTATATCTGTGTCGAAACATTGAAATAGAAAAATATGATTTTTAGAGAAAAATTCTAAATACGTGGCTTTTGTGAGCACACCTTCCCAAATCAAATCCGAAAAAACATCCAATTCTTGTTCGGCAACTTCAGGTTTATTCGCTTTAATTTGGTCCCATTCTGCCTTGTCAATAGCTTGAGAAGCCAAAAAATTAGTAAACTCTTGGGTTAATTCTTCAAATTGTTCTTTTGTAAGTCTTGCGTATTTCATTTTTAGAAATTAGATTTTGAAGTTAGATTTTAGAAGTTAGACACCTTTTTTAGATAATAACAAAAAGGCAGAATATCTCCCTTTAGCCCCGATTGAAGTGGAAATCCTTATAAGCCAGTCCCGAAAGTTATCGGGACTGGCTTATAAGATTGCAACGAAAAGCGGGACGATATTTCCAAAAATACCTGGTTTTTCTGCTCCGAATCAATTAATAACTTCGTTTAAACAAAAAAAATCCCGACTTTCATCGGGATTTTAATAATAAATTAAAAAATTATGCTTTTTCAGCGATAATTTCATATGGTAATTCAACGATTACATCTCTATGTAATCTTACAGAAGCAGTATATTTACCAGTACGTTTAACGATACCAGAAGTGATAAATTTTCTATCAATTACTTGACCACCTTTAGCCAAAGCTTCAGCGATATCAATGTTTGTAATTGAACCAAATAATTTTTCACCACCTGCTTTTGCAGAAATTTTAATTTCGATAGCTTTTAAAGCTTCAGCCAATGCTTTAGCATCTGCTACAACTTTAGCTTCTTTGTGTGCTCTTTGTTTAAGGTTTTCAGCCAATACTTTCTTTGCAGAAGAAGTAGCTAAGTGAGCAAATCCTTGTGGAATTAAAAAGTTACGACCGTATCCGTTTTTCACATTTACTACGTCATCTTTAAATCCTAAATTCTGAACATCTTTTCTTAAAATAAGTTCCATGTTGTTGTCCTTTGTTTGAGAAGTTAGGTTTCATATTTCAGAAAACCAACAACTGTTAATTTTTAATTATTTTAATAAATCGGCCACGTATGGCATTAAAGCTAAGTGACGTGCTCTTTTTACAGCTACAGATACTTTTCTTTGGTATTTTAATGAAGTTCCTGTTAAACGACGAGGAAGAATTTTTCCTTGTTCGTTAACGAATTTCAATAAGAAATCAGCATCTTTATAATCGATATATTTGATACCTGATTTTTTGAAACGACAATACTTTTTAGTTTTGTTTGTTTCTATGTTCAAAGGCGTAAGGTATCTGATATCCCCGTCTTTTTTTCCTGAAGCAGATTGTTGTAATGTTGCCATGATAATTAAGCTTTTGTAGATTTAAGTTTTGCTCTTCTTCTTTCAGCCCAAGAAATAGCATGTTTGTCAAGACTTACAGTTAAGAAACGCATAACTCTTTCGTCACGTCTAAATTCAGTTTCAAAAGCGATAAGAACCTCTCCAGCAACTTTGAATTCGAACAAGTGGTAAAATCCACTTTTTTTGTTTTGAATTTCGTAAGCCATTTTTTTCAGACCCCAATCTTCTTTCGATACCATTTCTGCTCCTCTACTAGTAAGAAAATCTTCAAATTTGCTTACTGTTTCCTTTACCTGAACTTCAGATAAAACGGGATTTAAAATGAAAACAGTTTCATAATGATTCATAAAAAATTTATTTATTTGTTAAATTGGGTGCAAAAGTAAACTTTTTTCTTGAACATACAAGTACAATTAAACAATAATCGACGAATGACAAAAAAATATTTGAATTCATTAGATTAATAAAAAAAAAAAACTATTTTTACTATACCAAATCAAAAATTTGATATTATGAAACTAAACTGTGTTGTTGTAGATGATAGTTCAATACAAAGAATGATTATTGCAAAATTGGTTAACAATCACACCAATTTAAACTTGATTGGTGATTTTTCTAATGCAATTGAAGCGAAAAGCTGTATGACTGTCCACACGGTAGACTTGATATTTCTTGATATTGAGATGCCTGTAATTAATGGTTTTGACTTTCTTGATGGTCTAAAAACTAAGCCCCAGATTATCTTCATTACCTCAAAAGCAGAATATGCTATGAAAGCTTTTGATTATGATGCTACCGATTATTTACAAAAGCCTATTTCAATAGAGCGTTTTAATGCTTCTGTACGTAGGGCAATTGATAATTTTCTATTGAAAAAAGAAAATAAAGAAGATGAAGGTGAGCATATCTTCATTAAAAGTAATTTAAAAAAATTAAAGGTATTTACTTCTAAAATCAAATGGATAGAAGCTTTTGGTGATTACGTAAAAGTTGTTACTGAAGATGACAGTAATCTTGTCCTCTCGACAATGAAATCTTTTGAGAATGATTTATCAAAAGACAAATTCATTAGAGTACATAAGTCATTCATTGTAAATATTGATAAAATTGACCGTTTTAACAGTAAATTTGCAGAAATTGGAGTAACAAAAATTCCTTTAAGTCGTAATAAAAAAGAAGATCTAGTAAAAGCACTTGCCTATTCTTAAAACACTACTTAATAAAAATCAACATTTACAGTAATTTTAATAGCTCGATATTGCGCTACAGCCTCAAAACTATTCAGTATTTTCTGAATAGTTTTTTTTGTATTTATAATTGAATTATTTTGAGGAATCTTTATAACAATTGTCCTAATATACTCATTTCGAATTCTACTGATTGCTGGTTCTTCAGGACCTAATACCGGCATTGCCAAATTTTGACTCAAAACTTGATACAACCACATAGAGCCTTGTTTGAGTTTCTCGAAATCCCTTTGTTTTAATGTCAATTTAATTATCCTATAATAAGGAGGATATTTATAAATTTGCCGATCATACAATTGTTCTTTGTACATTCCAATATAATCTGTATTGGTAACTTGCTGAACCGTATTATGATTGGGATTATAGGTTTGTATGACTACTTTTCCTTTTTTATCAGATCGCCCAGAACGTCCTGCAACTTGTGTCATCATTTGAAAACTTCGCTCGAATGCCCTAAAATCTGGATGATACAACATTGTATCGGCATTCATAATACCCACTAAATTGACATTGTCAAAATCCAATCCCTTGGCTAGCATTTGAGTTCCAACCAATATATCAAATTCTCGATTTTTGAAACTATCAATAATTTTTTCGAACCCAAATTTACCTCTGGTTGTATCCTGATCCATACGTCCCGTTTTAGCACTTGGAAAAATATTTAGTAATTCCTGTTCTATTTGCTCCGTCCCAAGACCTTTGGTAATCAAATCAACACTATGACATGAATGACAATGAGTGGGATTAGCAATAGAATACCCACAATAATGGCAACGCAATTGATTCTTATGTTTATGATAGGTCAAACTTACATCACATGAATGACAATGTGGTACATGCCCACATGTTATGCACTCAACTATTGGCGAGTACCCTCTCCTATTTTGAAACAAAATAACTTGTTCACCCAATGACAAGGCCAACGTAATCTCTTCGATTAGAACATCACTAAAATGTCCGTTCATTTTTTTTCGAAAATACTTATCTTTTAGATCGACCAATTGAATATCAGGCAAACTTACATTTCCAAAACGTTCTGAAATTTCAACAAAACCGAATTTACTTGATACTGCATTATAATACGATTCAATGCTTGGTGTTGCCGATCCCAAAAGCACTTTGGCTTGGTACATATTTGCTAAAACAATGGCAGCATCTCGAGCATGATAGCGAGGTGCTGGATCTGATTGTTTAAAGGTTTGCTCATGTTCTTCATCAATAATCACAAATCCTAAATCAGAGAAAGGCAAAAACAAAGCCGATCTGGCCCCAATTACAATTTGAGCCTTCTCTGCGTTTGACAAAACTTGATTCCAGACTTCCACCCGTTCATTATTGCTGTACTTTGAATGAAAAACGGCTACTTTATTTCCAAAATGGATCCTTAATCTAGAAACTAATTGAGTTGTCAAAGCAATTTCAGGCAGCAAATACAAAACTTGCTTTCCCGTAATTAAGTAATCTTCAATAAGTTTTATGTATATTTCGGTTTTACCACTCGAAGTAATACCATGTAATAAACAAACTGGTTTTTGATCAAAACTTTCTTTTATAGATTCAAAAGCCTTTTGCTGCGCTTTACTCAATTGTAGTTCACCTTCTCTCCCATTTCCTGAAAAGTTGATGCGATCTTCTTGTAAATAATATTCTTCAAAGATTTCTTTTTCGACTAAAGCTTTAACGATTGCTAAAGAAGACTGCGCAGTTTCTACTAATTTTTTAACAGAAATTGGTTTTTTTTCAGCGGCACTTAATTGAAAATAATTCAGGACTAATTCCTTTCTCTTATTTGCATTTTTGAGTATCTCCAGTAATAATTTCAAACCATCGTTCGAATCATATTTTGAATGTAACCGTAAGTATTTAACTAATTTAGGTTTGTAGTTTTCTTGAACTTCTTCTTGCAGTACTATTATATTTTTATCCAACAATTTTTGAATGATGGGAAAAATATTTTTTTTATTAAGTATAGATATAATGTCTTGCACCTTTAATGAACTTTGATGTTGCAAAGCTTCATACACTAAATACTCATCATCTGACAGCGAGCTCTCATCAACAAAAGTGTCGCTCTTTTTTGTAATTAAGGTTTCACTTTCCAACAATAATGCACTTGGCATTGCGCTACGATATACATCACCAATGGCACACATATAATAATCGGCAATCCATTTCCAGTGGTTAATTTGAACTTCGGTGACAATTGGTTGGTTGTCCAAAATTTGATGAATTTCCTTGGCTTCATATAATGTAGGCTCATTATTATGAATTTCTATTACCAAAGCAGTGTATATTTTGCTTTTACCAAAAGGCACAGTCACCCTCATTCCTTTTTTCATAAAAAGAAATTCAGCTTCCGAAACTCTGTATGTAAAAGTTTTGGCAAGAGAAAGCGGTAAAATAACTTCTACAAAATGCATTGAATAATTTTAGATTTTTAGTCCGAAGCTTTAAGAAAAAAGGGGGGTTTTGATTTATATCTTAAAAACTTTAAACCAAAACTATTTAACTCGGTACCAATATTGTGTTCTTCCAAACAAAGAAACTCCAACAAAACCTCTCACTTTAAGTTTATCTTTACCATCAAGTGTTATAAAACATTTATATTCTTCTCCTTTTGAAGGATCTAAAATTTTACCGTCATTGTATTCATTACCGTCTTTTACAAGACCTTTGATTATAACCAAGCCCAAAATCGGAGCATTTTTATCTTCACCAGTACATTTTGTACAAAGCGATTTTCTTTTTTCAGGATTTAGGATTTCTATAATTTTCCCATAGACTTTACCTGATTTTTCATATACTTCTACAATTGATTTAGCTTGTCCTGTTGCATCATCAATGGTTTTCCATTTTCCTAAAACAGATTGGCTTTGGGCATTGAAAATCATAACAAAAAACACAACTAAACTAAATACGATACTTTTTTTCATTTTTTCTTAAATTAATGTCTCACTGTTTATATTATTCCAAATTATGATAAAAATATATATTTGGATTATTTTTGACAAGAATACAAAATTTCATCTAAACAATCCAATTTATTATTAAACTTTACAATAATAGTTTGTTTTTTCTCAATTTGTGAATTGTGGCATTCAATTCGAAACCTAACAATAAGATCATACAGTTTATCCATATATAAAACATCATAATTAACAATGTACCAATTGAGCCATATAATTCATTGTATTTTGAGAATCGAATTACCCAAATTCCAAAAAAATAAGAAGATACAATTATAAGTATCGTAGTAAAAACAGACCCAATACTTATAAAAGGAGGTTTATGGGCTTGTTTTGTTCCGTATCGTAATAAGATAGATGATGTAATTAATATCATCAAAATTATAAAAAGATATCTCCCCAAAATTATCAACGGAATTCGATCACTTAACACATCTTGAATAATTGTTTTTTGAATAAAAACCTCAAAAATAACAATAATAGAAACAGTCAAAAGTAAAAGAATCGACAAAATCAACGAAATGCCCAATGCTACAAAATATTGATTTAAAAAACCTCTTTTTTCTATTACATGGCGGGAAGATTCAAAACCTCCCAAAATCCCATTTATTCCATTGGCCATTAAGAAAATAGACAATAAAAAACCCGAAGACATTAATCCTGAGTGACTATTATTAAGGATGTCATTTATAATATTAGCAATTGCATCATAGGTATTTGGTGGCACTCCCTCTTTTACAAATTGCAGAAAATCATTTTGAAATCCTTCAATCGGTATAAATGGAATTAGATTTAAAATAAACAAAGCAAAAGGAAACAAGGCCATAAAGAAACTAAAAGCTACTGCACTTGCATGATACGAAAATGCTCCATCGATGATGCCCTCGAAATACAATTCTAATAAATCATAGAACGAGAAACCTCCCAAACCTGGCACTTTAACCTTTTTTAAGACATGCATCAGATTCCTTATGATTGGAATTTTTTCGAGTTTAGCCTCAATTTTAAATGTCATAACTCTAAATTGCTTTTAGACTTAAATCCATATTATAAATAGAATGCGTTAATGCTCCTGATGAAATAAAATCAACACCGCATTCTGCATAATTACGCATAGTTTCTTCGGTAATATTACCTGAAGATTCCGTTTGACATTTGTCACCTATCAAAGCAACTGCTGTACGAGTGTCTTCGTAATTAAAATTATCAATTAATATTCTATACACTCCATTGCTTTTTAAAATTTCTTCGATCTCAGCTAGATTTCTGGCTTCAACGATGATTTTTAAATCTAAATTATTTTCTTTAAGATAGGTTTGGGTTTTGGCTATTGCCAATGTAATACCACCTGCAAAATCGATATGATTATCCTTTAACATAATCATGTCATACAAAGCAAAACGGTGATTTTCTCCTCCTCCAATTTTTACCGCCCATTTTTCGGCTACACGAAATCCGGGTGTTGTTTTTCGGGTATCCAAAATTTTTGTTTTTGTTCCTTCAAGTAATTGTACAAAACTATTGGTTTTAGTAGCAATAGCACTCATACGTTGCATGGTGTTTAATACTACTCTTTCTGACTTTAAAATAGATTGGGAACTGCCCGAAACATGAAAAACAATATCCCCTTTTTTGACTGGAGTACCATCTTCTATAAAAGTTTCGATTTTCATATTAGGATCTACATACTCAAAAATCATTTTAGCAAGAGCTACGCCGGCAATGATACCGTCTTCTTTTACCAATAATTTTGCTTTTCCCATTGCATTTGAAGGAATACAAGCCAAAGAGCTATAATCACCAGGTCCTACATCCTCTCTTATTGCGTTACTAATTAGGCTATTTAATTCGTTTTGAAATTGTATTTGGCTAATCATTTTTTTATCTTTTAATATGACGCTAAAGTAGGATTTATTTTGTGTATTAAAAAGTATGAGCGTTTTAAAAAATGAGAATTTCACATTTATTTATGACAATACATAGTTTCAATTATTATTTGTTCCAAGGAATCTTCATGAAACTATTTTTCAAAAGAAAACCTGTAAGATTTTGAAATGCTTACAGGTTTATTAAATAGGGTTAAATGGTTTAAAACCAATTATTCGATGCCGTTTTGATCTATCATATAGACCAAAGCTGCCATCGTTCCAGCTCCGAGTTCTAGCTCTCTTTTATTGATTGCATCAAAGGTATCATTTGCAGCATGGTGGTAATCAAAATAACGTTGTGAATCTGGTTTTAAACCAGCTTTAACAATTTTTCCTGCCGTTAATGCTTCAATATCAGATCCTGTATGGCCTTTTACAAAACTATGAATTAAATAAGGTTCAAATAAACCTTTCCAATTTGTGATTTTACTAAAATTGGCATCGTCACAATCTAATGAAAACCCCCTTGGAGTAAATCCACCTTCGTCACTTTCTAAAGCAAAAATGTGGCTTTCTTTATTGGCCAAAGATAATTCTTCATATTTTTTTCCACCTCTCGTTCCATTTTCTTCATTCATAAACAGCACAATACGAAGAGTGTTTTTGGGTTTATAATTTAAGTTTTTAAAGATATTCATTACTTCCAAACTTTGTACTACCCCTGCTCCATCGTCATGAGACCCATCGGCCAAATCCCAAGAATCAAGATGACCGCCCACGACCATAATATTTTCAGGATGCTCCGTTCCTTTGATTTCTCCAACAACATTATAAGAAAGCGCGTCTTCCAATTGCTGACAAGATTGTTTGAAAAAGAATTTTAAATTGGGATTACTTTTTAGAGTTTTGCTTAATAATTCGGCAGCATTGGTACTAATAGCAGCAGTTGGAATGTATTTTTCTTTGGGAATGTTACCATAACTTTGACCTCCTGCATGCGGATAATCGTCTAATCTCAAATTCATTGAACGCACTATAGTTCCAATTGCTCCATATTTTGAAGCTTCGGCAGCTCCTCCATAACGTTGATCTACCGCTCCAGAATACGCAGTAAATGATTCAATAGCCCCATTATCCATTGGTCTGTTATAAAAAACAATTTTACCTTTTATTTTATCAACCCCCAAAGTTTTTAATTCTTCCAAACTATGAACTTCGATTACTTCAGCAGTTATGCCCTTTTTGGGAGTTGCAATTGAACCACCCAAAGCACAGATTGGAACTTTAATTTTAGTTTTATCATCTTGAATGTAAGCTGTTTCTTTTTCGCCACGAACCCAATGAGGCACCATTACTTCTTGCAAATACACTTTGTCAAAACCTAAAGTTTCCATTTGCTTTTTGGTGTATTGAACCGCTTTAGCAGCACCTTCTGACCCAGACAATCTAGACCCAATATCATTAGAAAGATGATCCAACCAAGAATAACACTGAGAATTTGTCAATGCAGCATTGTATATTTTCTTAAATAGTTGTTCATCTTTGGTTTGTGCAAAAAACACAACCGAATTTAAAAGCAAAAGTGCAGAAAGTAGATTTTTTTTCATTTTGTCGAAATATGAAATTATTTGGGATTTAATGGTAGCGCAATTTCGACAATCTAAAACAATATCAAAATGAAATTCAAAAAAAATCCTGAATACTTATATAAGCATTCAGGATTTCAGTAAACACAATTAAAGAAAACTATTTAATTGGTTCAAAACTAATGGCTGTTCCTCCACCAGGAGCCATAACCAAGTTTAATTTTGACTTGTTTGTAACTTCAACGATTCTTATTTTATAAGCCATTGGGTTGTTTTTCCAATCGGCATCTTTGGCATCTTCATAAATAATAGCTTTATACTTTTGTCCTTTGTTTAGAAAATCTAAAGTTATTTCCGTTTTTCTGGCATTCTCATCGGTAATTGCACCTAAGAACCATGTTTGCTTTCCTTTGGTTTTTCTAGCAATTGTCAAATAATCACCAGGTTCAGCTTCCAAAATTTTTGTATCATCCCAATCCAAAGCTACATCTTTAATGAATTGAAAGGCATCCATACGTTTTTCATAACTTTCTGGTAAATCGGCCGCCATTTGCAAAGGAGAATACATCGTTACATACAAAGCCAATTGCTTTGCCAAAGTAGTATGCACTTGTTCTGTTTTATTTTTGTCATAGTAACTCATTTTGATTTCAAAAATACCGGGAGTATAATCCATAGGTCCTCCTAGCTGTCTTGTAAAAGGCAAAATAGTTTCGTGACTTGGTGGATTTCCATTACTCCAAGCGTTAAATTCATTACCACGGGCAGCCTCGGCAGCAATATAGTTTGGATACGTGCGACTGTAACCAGTAGGACGAGACGATTCATGCGAATTGATCATTAATTTGTAATCGGCAGCGCGTCTTGCCACGAAGTTGAAGTGATTCACCATCGTTTGACCGTCATGAAACTCACCACGAGGAATAATTTTACCCACATAACCAGATTTCACTGCTGGATAATCGTATTTTTTCATCAAATCAAAAGCACGATCCAAATGACGCTCATAATTCGCCACAGAACCCGAAGTTTCATGGTGCATAATCATTTTTACATTTTTTTCTTTGGCATAAGCCGTAACTTCTGCCAAATTGAAATCGGGATAAGGAGTTGTAAAATCAAATACTTCTTCTTTCCAATTCCCTACCCAGTCTTCCCAACCTACATTCCAACCTTCAACTAATACGCCATCAAATCCGTTTTTGGCAGCAAAATCAATATATCTTTTGGTATTTGCAGTTGTTGCCCCGTGTTTTCCTGATGGTAATAACTCTTTAGAAGATATATTCTGAGCATTTTGTGAACCTGCATAATCCCAAGTGGATAATCCTACGTGCATTTCCCACCAAATCCCCACATATTTCATTGGTTTTATATACGAAACATCGTCTAGTTTACAAGGTTCATTTAAATTTAAAATCATTGATGAACCCACAATATCACGGGCATCATTGCTTATCATAATGGTTCTCCAAGGTGAAACGCAGGGTGCTTGTAAATAGGCCTTATCTCCTATTGCATTGGGAACCAATTGAGATGATAATTTAAAATTTACACCATCCACATTTAGATGCATAACTGGATAATTAACCACTGCTGCTTCAAAAATATTTACATACAATCCTGATGCCGATTTCATCATTAAAGGAGCTTGAACCGTATATTTACCAGGAATCGATTTTACCCCAATTCCATTATTCAAATTCAATTTTGTATTGTCTATACTTGAAAGTTTTGTTTCATTATAAACGTACTCATTACTATCAAAATCACCAGGTATCCAAAATGCTTTGTAATCCTCGGTTAAATTAAATTGGGAAACCTCATCCGAAATAATGAAATAATTGAGTTTTTCTTGTTTTGGAAATTCATATCTAAAAGCGACACCTTCATTGTAAACTTTGAAAATTATATTCATTTTTACATTGGTCACTTTTTGGTTAAGAGCAATTGTAAGTTCGTTGTACTGATTTTCAATAATTGCTTTTTGACCTAAAACTGGTTTCCAAGATTCATTGAATGTAGCCGATTTTGAAGTTATAATTTCAAAATTTGAATCAAGAGCGGTTCTCTCCTTGAGTTTTATTCCTAAAGTACTTTCAAGAACTACTGGCTTGCCATTGAAGTTTACTGTATATGATGGCTGCCCATTATTTACTAATTTAAAATTGACCTCAAGGGCACTCGATGGAGATTTTACACTTTGTGCCTGAATCACACTTAAAGTAAAAACGAGAATAATTGAAAAAATATGTTTCATTTTGATTATGTGTTAATATATAAAGTAAAAATAAGCATTAAAATCATAAAATTGCAATCTCAATCAAACTACAACCTTGTAGTTGAGCCGAAAACGATTTCGATTTTTATAACTACCAGTGATTAATACCAACCGATAAAATTGACCGAAGATTAAAAAGATAATTAGTCTTTTTTAAAGACTGTTATTTTCAATATTATTACGAAATTCAAATTCAATTAGAAACGGCAACAGTGGTTTTAGGTCCAATTCCATTTTCATTAAAAGCTTCAATAGCAAAACAATAGCTGGTCCCTTTATCTAATCCTCTGAAATCATAAAAATTCGCATCATAAACCATGATGCTGTTGTATAATTTATCTGGAGCAATTCCGTAATAAATGTTATACCCAACGGCATCAGGCTGTGCGTCCCAGTGAATCATAGCAGAACGGGAGTCGTCATTATCTCTATCCACTTTAAATCCAGTAACCGATTTTGGTTTCTCGGATAATCCGTTTCCAAAAACACGGAAATCAGAAACAGCAAATAATCCTGAGGCATTGTGAATATTTACCATTTTTACGTAGCGGGCTTCAATGGATTTGGTTAATTCCAAATAATCGTGCGGTGTGTCTTTATCACTTTTGGATTTATCAACCACCAAAGTCCAATTTTGATTATCATCTGACATGAAAATTTGGTATTGGTAATAAATATCCATTGCCTTATTGTACTGTGTCGCTTTATGATCAGCATAATTAATTTGCAAAGCATTAATTCTCATTTTTCTGCCCAAATCAATTTGCAACCATTCGCCTGGATTATCCGTTTTTGCCGACCAATACGATTGAATATCCTCGTCGGTCAAGTTCTGGGCATTGTAACAGATTTTTTCAAAAACTTTTTTCCCGCCAGTATCTACTCGGTGCGTTTGTACATCCATACACTCTTCCGTTGAAGATACTGTTGCATTTTTTTTATACGAAAGCAACATCCATCCCGAAAAAGCACCCTTGGTTTGATCGCGGTTTTTGGTTGCGAGTAAAGTTGGAAAATCCCCATAAGCAGTAATGGAATACATAATATCGTCTTTGTCGAATCCAGCAGGAAACATATCGATGCGGCGTTCAAAACGGTCTTTTACAGAAATCTTGCACGTTCCGGTATTCCAGTAATTACCATAATTGTCGGCAAAAGTATTACCGTGCCCCGCTCCTATTACAAAACCTCCTGGTTTATATGACATTGGATTGTGTTTTTGATACGTAAACGGCCCCAAAGGACTATTCCCTACATGAACGCCATTGGCATAGCCTTTAAATTCGGTGGCTGGAGCACCATATTGCATGTAATATTTACCATTGTGCTTGGTCATCCAAGCCCCTTCGATAAAATTACCCCAAGGTGCCGGTTCCATATCATTATTGGGGCCGAAACGCTCCCAACCGTGCTCTGTCGGGTTTAAGCCTACAACTGCTTTTATTTCGCCATAAGGACGCTGAATATCTTCAACTTCGGTTGCTGAGTATAATTTTTGATAATCTTCTTGATTTCCTTTTGGTAACCACGTTTTATAATCTACCTCAACACCACAAAGCGGCAATTTTCCGCTTGAACCATAATACATATATACTTTTTTGTCATCATCCTGAAAAATGGCTGGATCCCAAGTAGGCAACATTGCAGTATTGACATGCCGAGTCCAACGACCGGATTTTGGGTTGGCCGATTTCCAGACTGGGTGGTCTTTTTTCCAAGTTGACCCCACATAAAACAAAGTGTCATTTACCACCCAAGCCGCAGGAGCACATTGATCATCATCGCTGGGATTGCGTTGAAAACTCCCGTAAACAAATTTCCAGTCCGACATATCTTTACTCCAAAAGAATCCTGCTTGATTGGTAGCAAACAGGTAATAATCGCCTTTATAAGTAATAATTAATGGGTCGGCACTCGAACGACGAGAATCTGGAATTCCATTGTGGTTTTCAGTAGTGTAATTATAACCAATATTGATGGGGTTACAATAAGTAGACGCTGATTTATTAGGATCAAACCATTTCGTTTTAGACTGTGCCATACTGATTTGGTGGCACAAGAATAGTAACAAGGCTGGTATTAAATATAGTCTTCGCATTTCTTGTTTTTTTAACCATATAAGAAATATAAGTTCATTTAAGCAGGGAAATAAAAAGTAAAATCTTATATTTTCTTAAATTTCTTATATGGTAAATCATTAATTCTGTGATTAAAAAAAGCCCTCCGTCTAACCAAAAACGAAGGGCAACCAAATAAACTAACCAAGCTTAATTTACTAAATTAAAACTTACTTTATTGTCTGCGTTTGAATTCCCTCCAACGAAAACTTCAAACAGACCTGGCTCAGCAACAAATTGCAAATCAGAATTGTAAAACTTCAAATCTTCAATGTTAATTTCGAATGTCACTGTTTGTTTTTCTCCTTTTTTAAGGGCAATTTTTTGAAAACCTTTCAATTCTCTAACCGGTCTTGTTACAGAACCAACCACATCTTTAATATACAACTGAACAACTTCTTTGCCATCAAATTTTCCAGTATTTGTAAGATCTACGGATACATTTACTTTTCCATTGAAATTCATTTTATCTGAAGAAATTTTCAGATTTGAATACTCAAAATTGGTATAACTCAATCCGAAACCAAAAGGAAATAAAGGTTCATTTCTTTCGTCTAAATAATTGGATTTGAACTTTTCGAATTTACCTTCTGAGTTAGAAAGAGGTCTACCAGTATTTTTATGCGCGTAATAAATAGGCAACTGACCTACGCTTCTAGGAAAAGTAGTGGTTAATTTTCCTGAAGGATTTACATCTCCAAACAAAACATCGGCAATGGCATAACCCGCTTCGCTACCGGCAAACCAAACATTTAGAATTGCTGGAACAGTTGCTTTTTCATCGTTTAATATTAATGGACGACCATCAAATAAAACTAGAACTACAGGTTTTCCTGTTTTTAATAATGCATTCAGTAAATCTTTTTGCGATTGTGGAATTTCTAAATTAGTTCTACTGCTAGACTCCCCACTCATTTCGGCAGATTCGCCTAAAGCAGCCACAATAACATCCGATTGATTGGCCACTTTCAAAGCTTCGGCAATCATTTCTTCTTTAGAACGTTTGTCTCTATTCAAGGTTTTACCAAACATAGTAGCATTAGTTTCAAAAGTTTCGTCATAATCCAGATTACTTCCTTTGGCATAAAGCACTTTAGTCGATTTACCAGCTACTTCCTGAATTCCTGCCAATAACGAAATGCATTTTTCTCCATTTGTGGCCACGCTCCAAGTTCCTGACATATTGTTTTTGGCATCCGCCAATGGGCCGATAAGTGCAATGGTTCCTGATTTTTTCAAAGGCAATAATTGATTTTGATTTTTTAATAAAACCAATGATTGCGCAGCTGTTTTTCTGGCTTCATCTCTACTATTTGAAGTAAAAATTTCAGTTTTAGCTCTTTTTTCATCACAATATTTATACGGATCTTCAAACAATCCTAAATCGTATTTGGCATTCAAAATTAGCGTAACGGCATTATTGATCTGTTCGATAGTCACTTTCTTTTCATTTAATGATTTTTTCAAAGTCGTTAAAAAACCTTCGCCTACCATATCCATTTCAACTCCAGCATTCATTGACAGCGCTGATACGGTTTGCAGATCTCCCATTCCGTGATCAATCATTTCGGGAATTCCAGTAAAATCAGTCACTACAAAACCTTTAAATCCCCATTGTTTTCTTAAAACATCCGTCATCAGCCATTTGTTTCCGGTGGCAGGAATTCCTTCCACTTCGTTAAAAGAAGCCATAACAGATCCTACACCTGCGTCAATTGCCGCTTTGTAAGGAGGAAAATATTCATTGTACATTCTTATCCTACTCATATCAACCGTATTATAATCACGGCCACCTTCTGGCGCTCCATATAATGCAAAATGTTTAACACAAGCCAAAATGGTATTTTTCTTGGAAAGATCATGCTGTTGGTATCCGTCTACCATTGCTTTGGCAATTAGGCTTCCCAAAAAAGGATCTTCACCAGAACCTTCGGAGATTCTTCCCCAACGTGGATCACGGGAAACATCTACCATAGGCGAAAATGTCCAATTGATTCCATCGGCACTAGCTTCTTGAGCGGCTATTTGAGCACTTCTTTCAATTAATTTCATGTCCCAAGTACATGATAATCCTAGTGGTATAGGAAACGTAGTTTCGTACCCATGAATAACGTCCATTCCAAAAATTAATGGAATTTTCAATCGGCTTTTTTCTACAGCAATTCTTTGAACATCTCTAATTTTCTGAACCGATTTGATATTAAATAATCCACCGACCTTACCTTCTTCAATTTTTCTTGCAACATCAGAACTATTGGCTTGACCGGTGGTTATATCTCCCGAAGTGGGTAAATTCAGTTGCCCTAATTTTTCATCCAAAGTCATTTTGGACAACAACTCGGCAACAAATTCTGTTTTGGGTTTTAATGTAAACGCTTTTTTATTTTCTTTTTTTTGGCTATAGCCAAAGAGTGAAAAACTAAGTAGTACTATTATTAATTTCGTATTCATTTTCTATTTTTTTATTTGTTTAAATATCCAATCATAGATTTTTGGATTATCATATACTTTTAACCAAATTCCTTAACATAAATCATTAAAAAATGGCCAATTGAAATCAGAGTTACAACTTTTCATTTTTTTATAAATGGGTATTAAGTGCCCTTCATTTTGTATACCCTCTTGAAGAACATAAAAAATTCTAATTTCAGTTTTTAAATTTCCATTTATATCCGAATGAGGAAAGGAATTTAATGACGATAAAAAAGCAAGGACTATTATTCTATAATTCTTTATTATCTGAAATTTTCTAAAAATTATATTTCCCAGAATGAAAACCAAGATTCAACAGTCCTTGTTTTACTTCAGGAGCATTCATAAATAATTTCCATAATAATCCAGAACGATAATTCTCAATCATAGGTGCTATGGTTCCTTGATCTATTGCCAAATAACGTGGTGTCACCCAATTATAATGAGGTGAAAATGCATCATAAGGCCCCGCAATTCCAACATAAATACTTTTCTTTTCATTGTATAAATAATGTAAAAACTTCATGCTTTCTTTTGGAGTATACGGAAAAGAAGACAACGCAGCAGTTGGAGTGATTACCCCTAAATCATTGTCGGTATCATGGGCAGAATACCCCGTTGTCCCATCAGTATTTCTGGAATAACTGGCTGTAAATCCCCAACATTTATCAGAATAGCCATTCCATTTTTTTGGATTATCAACACAATAACTATAAATTATTTTGGCCTGATTTTGTGTCAATTCCCAATAATTTGCATATTTATCAGACAGTTGAGAAGGATCTAATCCTAAATAAGAATATTGCGCCCAAAACAAAGGACCAACATTTCCACTTACCGTATTGTATTTAAAAACTAAAGGAATTCCATATTGTGTTTTACTGGTTGTAATTGTACCGTTTCGTGTCCATCCTTCATGATAGGCAGCAGTAGGAATTGGATGCGTTGTAGAGGAAGCGCCTAGAATATAGGCAATCAAACATTCATTGTATCCTTCTAATTTGAATTTCATTTCCCATTGATAGGTTGGAGACCAATGCCAAAACATAGCATTTTCGCCATTAGTATACCAGCTCCATTCAACCCCTTTCCATAGATTATCTGCTTTGGCAGACAATGCTTTTTCTTGAGGGTTTCCATTTTTGAAATATTCGCGAACGGCAATCAAACCTTGGCATAAAAAAGCGGTTTCCACTATATCTCCACCGTCATCTTTATTTCCAAAAGAAATAGCATGCCCAGTAGTTCCATCCATCCAATGTGCCCAGGCTCCGTGAAAACGATCCGCTTTATCTAGAAAATCCATTGCAGTGGTCATTCGTGAGACGGCTTCGGCTCTTGGAATAAAACCTCTTTCTACACCAACAATCAAAGACATTAGTCCAAAACCAGAACCTCCAGTGGTTACTTTGCTGGCTTCAAAACCAGGATTATCAGTATGATAACGTTCTCTCCCTAATTTTGAATTGGGTTCCGCATAATCCCAAAAATACTTGATGGCATCTTTTTGAACTTGATCCATTGCTTGTTCATCTGTTAAGACTGTAACGGGAGGTGTTGGAGTTACAGGTGTTGTTTGATCTATTGCACTATTACTACAACAGAAAAGAAAAACAAAAGTTGGAATTAGTAAAAATTTTATTTTTTTCATGCTTTTTTGTTTAAAATCTTGCCAAAGCCATTATGCTTTGACAAGATATATTCTACTTTACATTACAGTTTTCCAGTAACTAGTTGATTTATTTCGGTTGCTGTCAAAGCAGTTGCATACATTCTGAACTGATCTAAGCTCCCTAGCCAATTATTAGAAAGCCAATCATTTGGTGTATTCCCCGGTCCAGATCCAATACGCAAACCAGCAACTTTTGAATCGTCTAGATTTACATTTCCGTGGTCTGTCCACATTTTTGTACTCACTACAACACCATCTTTATAAAATGTAAAAGCGGAAGTGGTTGCATCATACACAAATGCACAGTGGTGCCATTGGTTATCCGTTAAACTTGCCATTAAACCTGATTCATTCCAAATAAACCATGGATCATTCATGTTTTTGTCTACAATAACAAATTTAATTTCTGAACCATCAAACATAAGCATCATTGTTCCTCCAGACCAGTGACCGTTTGAAGAAGGAAGACTAAATGGATATTCAGCACCTTTTGTTGCTCCATTGTGTTTTTCCCAAAAAGCAATTGTAAAACTTTCCGCTTCAGTAGCAAAATCATTTGGTTTTGAAAAGGCTATGTACTTTTGAATATGATCTGTTGGCCCTTGTGCCCCTTTTCCAGTAATACCATCAGTCTGTGTAAACTGATTATCATTGGGAAACTTTGCTCGAATATTATCAACAGCAAATTTTAAAGGGTCTGTTGTATTGTCATCAAAAGGAACAAAAAATTTCAAAGCTCCCCCAACTGGATTTAGATCTTTTGGATAATTTCCCAATGCAGGTTTGTCCATCTCCTGACATCCTATAAATGCGATCGAAACAAATACTATTCCAAAAGCTTTCTTAATCATTGATATATTGATTTTCATATATTTATTTTTTTAAATCGAATCGGTATTAATAATTAGGATTTTGTTTTAAAACTCCGCCTGATTGATCTATGGCAGTTTGAGGAATAGGATAGAACTTATTTTTGTCTTGGTATCCTAAACTACCTAATACTGTTGGAGCATCTCCCCAACGAACTAAGTCATAGAATCTTTCTCCTTCCATTGCAAGTTCCACTCTTCTTTCCTGTTTGATTGCTGCTTTCAAACCAGCACCAGCAGCTACATTTGGAAGCACACCAGCATTATTCCCTCTTGCTCTAGCGCGAACTTGATTCACATAATCTGCCGCTTTAGCAGTATTCCCTAATTCATTTGCAGCTTCGGCAGCGATTAAAATAACATCTGCATAACGTATAATTTTCACATTAAACCAATGATTTTTTCCTGTACCTTGAAGTGCTCTATATGACGGCGTAGAATAGGCTTTTTTGTTCCAATACGGTTGAGCCAAACCTGTTGGAATAGTAAAACCAAATCCATCATCTTGTCCTTCAAAAAGGATAGTCGAGTTCTTGCGGGGATCACCAGTTTCATAAGCATCGACTAAATTCTGAGTAGGAACATTAAATCCCCAACCTAAATCCCAATCTCCAGAACCACGAATACCTTGTGATTCAAAATAATTATTAGAATAATTTACAGTTGCTTGTCTTAGAAACTGAACTTCAAAAATGGTTTCAATACAATTGTCACCTTGTTCTTTAAACAAAGTTTCATACGAATTATACAAAGCATATTGCCCCGAATTGATTACAACTTCCGCTTTTTCAAGTGCTTTTACCCAATTTCCTTGGTACAAATAAAGCTTAGCCAATATTGAATTAGCAAAACCACTGGTAGCTCTTCCTGGATAAGAAGGCCAACTAATTGGTAATTTTTCAGCAGCTAATTCTAAATCACTAATAATTTGTGCATCAATATCGGCAATGGGAGATTTTGCTTTGATACCGTCGCTTGGTGTAAGGATTCTATTCAAAATTATAGGTACTTCTCCATAATCTCTGCGCAATTCAAAATAGGCAAATCCTCTTATAGCCAAAGCTTCAGCTTTGTTGATTATGCTTCCTGAATCCGTTTTCCCTGAATTATCTACATCGGCAATCAAATCATTACAAGCATAAATTAAGCTAAAATGACCATCCCAATTTGAAGCAAATTCTGTGGGAGAATAAACAAATCCGTCCATTATATTCCCTCTTGCAGATGCGTCACCTGGTGTACTCCCTTTCATGGCATCATCGGAGCGAATATTTTGAAACCAATACCTGTCCCAATCTGTAATTCCTCCTTGTGTTCTCAATTTTCCGTATAAACCAAAGGCTTTTTCTTCAAAACCTCCTGCTGGTAAATCTCCTTCTACTGCTGTTCCTAATGGTTTTCTATTCAAAAAATCATCATCATTACACGAATTCAAAGTGGGTAATGAAAATACGGCCAGTAGCGATATATAAACTATAGATTTAAAATTTCTCATTTTTGTTCAATTTATAATATTAAAAAGTCACGTTTAAACCAATAGATGTAACAGCTGGCAAAGGATATCCCCCTGTGTCTCTTCCAAATGAAACTGGAGAACCTCCCGCTTCAGGAGTGAATCCTGAATTTTTAGCCCATGTAATTGGATTCTGCGCATTGAAGTATATTCTTAAACTTTGGATAAAAGACTTAGCTAGAAAATCTTTATTAAAATCATAAGAAAACTGTATGTTTCTAAGTCTAAGATAGCTTCCGTCTTCTATCATATAAGTAGATGCCAATTTATTGTATCCAGAACCATCATTAAGTCTTGGTTCCCAATTTGAAGTTCCTGCACCTGTCCACCTGTCCAATTGATCCGTTCTATAATTGAATTGTGCAAAAGTTGAACCATTACCCCAATCTCTGTAAATTTCGTTTCCATAAACTCCTTGAAAATCAAGAGACAATGAAAATTGTTTGTACGTTGCACTCAAAGAAAAACCATACATAACATCAGGAGTTGGATTACCAATCACTGTTCTATCTTCTGTAGTTATTTTCCCGTCACCATTTATATCTTTATATTTTAAATCCCCTGGCCCATAATCACCCAATGAGCTAGGAGCAGAATTCAATACATCAGCATAAGACTGATAAACCCCTTCGACTACATATCCATAAAATGACCCAATAGGAGCGCCTGCCGTAAGAATTGATGGTCCCTCAAAAACCTGAAATCCTGGCTCATAAACTGATTTTACTTTATTTTTCAAAGTAGTCGCATTACCACTTATGGAATAACTAAAATTGTCATTTATTTTATCGTTCCATGAAGCGGTAAATTCAAAACCTTTATTTTCTATTTCCCCAGCATTCGTATAAAACTTTTCACTTCCAAGGTCAACAAATGTCAATAGATCTTTGGTTGTTTTGTCAAAGTAAGCGGTTTCAAAACTCAATCTGTTTTCCAAAAGTTTCATTTCAATTCCTGCCTCATAAGAAGTTACCGTTTCCCATTTTAAATTTGGATTATTTCTATAAGCCAACACATAAGCAGGTACCACAGATTCACCAAAAATGGCAGAACTACCTGTTGTGTATGCGGGATAGGAAGGATAATGAATTGAAGAAAATTGATTTCCTAATACACCATAAGAACCTTTAACTTTTAGTTGGTCAAATAGGTTTTGATTTTTCATAAAATCTTCTTTCGTTACATCCCAAGCTGCACCAATAGACCAGAAATTTTGGAAGCGATTTCCCTTACTAAGTTCTGATGAGCCATCTCGACGATAAGAAGCATTTAAGGTATATTTCCCATCATAGTTGTACAAAAGACGTCCTAAATAAGATACATTAGCTCTATCCCATTGGTCTGAATTAGCAAAACGAGTTGTTGGGTCCCCAAAAGGATAAACATTTAGATACCACCATTTTTTGTCATACGGAATTGCTTCTCCTCCAACAAATTGATTCACTGTACCATTCATTCCTTCATAATTTTCTTCTAACCGATTATATCCTGCCAAAAGAGTAAAATCATGTTTACCAAAAGTATTATTATAGGTTAAATTATAATCTTGTTGTGATTTATTAAAATTATTTTTAAATTGATTCACACTAGTAAGATTATTTCCTCCATAAGGAGTAAACTGATCTGTTTCACTAACATAAACGTCAAAAACGGGATTGTATCCTCTACCCTTACTAAAGCTATTATCAGACAAATAAGAACCTCTAAATTTTAAACCATCCATGATTTTTAATTCTAGAAAAACATTGGCAATAAACTTAGATTCTTCATTCAATTGGGTGTATTTTTTACCTTCGACTTCTGCACGTGGATTTCCTATTTGTGCTGCACCAATTTCTAATGGCAATTGATTGTATATTCCATTTGCATTTCGAGAAGAAACGATTGGAGTCGCTCTTAAGGCACTTTCAAAATTATGAAGCTGAGGCAGCGAAGATTGATATCCATTCATCGCTAACCCGACTTTGATTGATTCTGTTAATTGAGTTTCATTATTAACATTGAAAGTAAATTTTTTATATTTTTCAAAATCAATTAGACCATCATCTTCAATAAAACCAACTCCCAAATAGAACTTATTTTTTTCTGTTCCGTTAGAAATACTCAAGTTATTGGTAATTACCTTTGCATTATTATTTTTAATTTCATCAATCCAATTGGTGTTTGCATTGAACTTGTCATAATGTGCATAAGGAGCAAGCCCTTGATTACTTCTTTGCTCATCAAACAATGTTTTGAATTGTTGTCCGTTTGTCAATGATGGAGTATCTCCAATATTTTTGAAACCGACAGAATTATTATAATTTACAGTCATTTTACCATTTTTTGCTTTTTTGGAGGTAACTATTATTACTCCATTTGCACCACGAACACCAAAAATTGCTAATGACGATGGATCTTTCAAAACTTCCATCGATTCAATATCTGAAGCATTCATAAATTTGATATCGTCGCAAAATATTCCATCTACTACATACAAAGGTTTGGTTTGATATCTACTTACGGTACCACGAATTCTAACATCTGGATCTTCACCTGGCTTTCCAGAGTTTACAATAGACAAACCAGCTACTTTTCCTTGTGCAGAAACAATTGGATTTGCATTAGGCTTGTCTGCAAGTTGTTTTGCATCAATTTTAACAATAGAACCCGTTAAATCTCTTTTCTTGGCAGTTCCATATCCAATGATTACTACTTCTTTCAATTCTGTATCTTTGGATTCCTTCATCGATACCACCATTGGTTCTGAAGTAGCTGCTATAGATACCGAATCAAAACCGACTAAACTAATTTTTAATAACTCGCCCACTTTGGCATTGATATTAAAATCCCCTTCAAAATCTGAATAAGTAAAAACATTAGAATTTCCCACAACAACAAATACTCCGGGAATTCCAATTCCATACTGATCCAATACTTTTCCTTTTATTACTTGACCAGACATATAAGCCGGAAGTAGAAAGAGTGCTAAAATGCTAATAATAAAATTTCTCATAGATTTGCTAAACGTTTAAGTTAGTTCTGCTAAATTAGCCTAATACATCGTTGTAGTAACCAAAACAGCACTACTACATAAATACATCAAAATATAATAATTAACTAAATAACTCTTAAATATCAACACTTTACACCATAGAAGAAATACTACAACAAGTAGCAATGATGTAGTGATGATGTATTGTTATTCCGTAATAAAAACAATGAAAAAGTAATTTATTAATAAAAAAACTATAGTTTTTATATAGATAACAAAAACTTTGAAAGGTTTTCGTCTTGAGAAAGCCCCAATTTCTTTCTTAAACGATAACGATGCAGTTCTACCCCTCGGAAAGTAATATTCATCATTGGAGCAATTTCTTTTGATGAAAGATTCATTTTTAGATATACACAGAGCTTAATATCTTTTGGAGTTAAATTTGGGTATTTCTTTGAAAGGGAAATTATAAATTCATTATTAATTTGATTCAGATTGGTTTCAAAAATTTCCCATTCGTGTTTATTAACCGCATTTATCTTTATCGCTTTTTTAATCTCACTTTTCAATTTATTAAAATCTGATTCGGTATCCAATATATTTTGAATGTTTTCGATCATTTCACTTTGCTTGGCAATTGAAAGAGATTTGCCTGCCACTTCTGAAGATTTTGTCAGCAATTCAAGCTCCAAAATATGCTTTTCATATTCCTGACTATTCAATTCATTTTCTGCTTTTAATTCCATTTCTAGAATTTCATTTTGATGTTTCAATTCTTCTTCTTGCAGTTTAAGTTTCTGAAGGTATTTTATCTTGTTCCATTTATAATAAAGATATAAGAAAAGTCCAACAACTACAAAATATACCAAAATCATCCAAAATGAAAAATACCAAGCTTTAGCAACTATAAATTGAAAATTAGTAATTCTATTATAATGCAATCCATCATTGCTATATATTGTCACATCGTGTGAACCACTCGTGAGATTATTCAAAAGAATCAACCCTTCCTTTATGGGTATAAACTCTTTGTTGCCATTGATTTTATAAAATAAATCTGGCTTGGTTGCACCATAAATTCCAGATATTACATTTATTCTAAGCTCTGAATTATGTTTGACTTTTGAATTATTTTCAACCAAAACATTATTATTGAAAGCTTCAATCTTTACATTAACCGTATTTTTACTGTCTTTTTGTAATTCAAGTGAAATAAAACCATCATCTAGATTCAATAGATAATTATTACCATCTTTAAACACTTTTAGGTTGTCATTGATAATTTTACCCTTGTAATATTTCTCTTGAATACTATTTCTTATAAATGTATTACCCTGAGCAATAATATGATACAGAAGACCATACTGAAGTACCATAAAATGATTTTCGTCAATAGAAACAATATCTGTTACATTCTTAAAATTGGTATTGAACAATTCATTAGCCTCTAATCTATTGGCAATAGAATTATAAGTGTACCATGAATTATCAATCAAAAAGAGAATTTCATTTCTGAATTCAAATATTTTAACTCCAAAATCATTTTTAATATTACAACGTTGAGTAACATTATCCATTTTAGCTTTATAATCATCATTATACAAAATACGATACAAACCTCTATTGTTATCAGCTGCCCATATCTCATTTCTTCTGTTTTGAGCAAGATATTTTAACGGTTTTAAAATACCTTCCAGAACTTTACTTTTTCTCAAATCATTGGCATCTTCATAAATTACCACTCCACTATAGGTTGCTTGCAAGTAGAAATTATTGTTATTACTTTTAGACAAATTCCACCCACCATCTATATCGCTTAATCTACTAAACTGTCCATTTTGAAATATAAAAGTTCCTTCGTTATGACCAATAAGGTATTGATTGTTTATTTTACTGATATTCCAAGCTTGTCCCTGTGAATTTGGTATCATTGAAAGTTGCTTCCCTTCATATTTAAAAACACCGTGGTTTGAAGCCATCAAATAACCTTTTGGTGTGCTTGCCACTGAATATACAGATCCTAAAATTCCGGAACTGTCATAAAAAATAGAAATAGGCGAATTGACCTCAATATGAGCCAGTCCGTTATCGAGTCCCAACCATAAATCATTCTCATTATCCTGACCAATACTTAGAATGGAATTATTCATCAAGACATTATTCCGATTGATATTTTTATAGGAACCATCATTCAAGTTCAGAATGTAAACTCCATTATTTGCAGTTCCAATAATCAATTTATTGTTTTTTATAAATTGAGCAATATTGATATTGGCTGATTTTAAAATCGCATTTAAACCATTATTCCAAGGTTTCAAAATTGAACCTTCAAGCACATAAACCCCATTTTTCTTGGTGAAAAAATAAATTTTGTTTTGGTACTTCTGAATTGCATGAATCACATTTTTTTCTAAAAGAGATAATCCATTTACTTTTTCAATCTTCCCATCCATCCACTTAAAAATCCCCTTGTCTACTGAAGCAATTAATAACTGATCTGCTACAACAAAACAATATGAAATGAGGAAAGGAAACTTTTTCTCTTTTATCACTTTTCCATCAAATACAAAAACACCATTAAAGGATTGAAAGTAAATTTTGTTATTAAACTTGAATATCTTCCAGATTTCTTCGTTGTTATTAGCATCAAAAACCTTTTTCCCTTTGGTAATAGAAACATAATGCATTGTAGCATTTTTACGAAACCAATAACCAAATTCCTTATAAGAACCTGAATAAATTCGATCACCATCTACCATTATGGAACGAATGATGGTTTTATTGGGTAATGTATATTTTTCCCATTTTACACCATCGTATCGCAACAAATAATAATTATTCGCAAAATACATGGCTTTGTCATTTCCTTGGGCTACATTCCAAATCTGGTTGTCCCCTTGATAATTGGATTTGTTATAATTTTCAACAAATGGAAGTAACTCTTGGGCATACAATTGCAAAGAAAATATAAAGAAAAAGAAAATATAAAGAAATTTAGTTTTCAAAATAGGAAGTTTTTTTATCAAATATAATTACAATTCTTCAATAAAAAGCATAAAAAAAGCCTCTGAAATTCAGAAGCTTTCCTTGGAAAAAAATATATATTTAACTCAAGAGCAATTCATAAACTTGATTTGCAATTTCAATTTCTTCATTAGTAGGAATAACCAAAATTTTTGTTTTTGAATCTGGCGTATTAATTTCTCGCATCTCTTTCGAACGAACATCATTTTTAGCATGATCCAATTCCAATCCAAAATACTCCATATCTGTACATACCAATCTTCGGATATAGGATGAATTTTCTCCAATTCCTGCAGTAAATACAATTGCATCCAAACCATTTAAAACTGCTGCATACGATCCTATATATTTCTTGATTCGATATGCATTCATGGCTAAAGCTAATTGACAATCTACATTTCCATTTTCGGCATTAGATTCAATATCTCTTAAATCACTAAATCCGGTAAGTCCCAACATTCCACTTTGTTTTTGCAACATCGTATTCACTTCATCAATTGTATATCCTAAGGTTTTAACCAAATAGAAAATAACGGATTGATCTACATCTCCAGAACGAGTTCCCATAATCAAACCATTCATTGGCCCAAAACCAAGTGTAGTATCAATACTTTTACCATCTTTTATGGCGGTCATACTACAACCATTTCCTAAATGGATCGAAATAATATTTGACGATGTATTAATTGAATTGGCATTCAAAAAATGAATAGCATTTTCTGAAACATATTTATGACTTGTTCCGTGAAAACCATAAACACGAACTTTATTTTCGGTCAACAGAAAATTAGGTACTGCATATTTATGTGCTAATACCGGAATTGTTTGATGGAAAGCTGTATCAAAAACAGCGATCTGTTTTGCATCTGAAAATATTTCTTCAGCAACAACAATCCCTTCATAATTTGCCGGATTGTGTAGAGGAGCTAATTCGAAAAGTTGTTTAATTTGTTGTTTTACTTCCTCAGTAATCAATGTAGTATTTGAGAAAGAACTACCCCCATGAACCACACGATGCCCAACTGCTTCTATTTCTTTGGTGCTTTTAATAACTCCTATTTTCTCATCCATCAACAATTGAGCTATTTTATTGAGACCAATTTTATGATTGGCAATAGGCAAAGATTCTTCAATTTTAGCCGAACTGGTCACATAACTTAAGTTTGAAGTTTCCAAACCAATTCTATCGATCATTCCACTACAAATAACCTCATTGGCCGGCATATCAATTAATTGATATTTGATAGAAGAACTTCCTGAGTTTATAATTACTATTTTCATTTATACTAAATTTAAAATTAAAAAGATTAAAAGATCGAAAATATCCAAAGAGAAACTAGTTCTAATTGAACATTAACATCTTTAAATTAAATTGTTATAGTCCTTGTGCTTGAATTGCAGTGATTACAACAGTGTTAATGATATCGTCTATCGTACATCCACGGCTCAAGTCATTTACCGGTTTATTCAAACCTTGCAACATTGGACCTATTGCTAATGCTCCTGTTTCTCTTTGTACTGCTTTGTACGTATTGTTTCCTGTATTTAAATCAGGGAAAATTAAAACACTTGCTTGTCCTGCTACTTCAGAATTAGGCATTTTACTTTGTCCAACTTCCATATCTACAGCTGCATCGTATTGAATAGGACCTTCTATTTTAAGATCAGGGCGTTTTTTTCTAACAATTTCAGTAGCCGCTCTTACTTTATCAACTTCATCTCCTTTACCTGAAGACCCAGAAGAATAGGAAAGCATGGCAATTTTGGGTTCAATTCCAAAAGCGGTACTCGAATCAGCTGAAGATATTGCAATTTCGGCTAATTGTTCTGCTGTAGGATTTGGATTGATAGCACAATCGCCAAAAATAGAAACTCTATCTTCCAAACACATAAAGAAAATAGAAGAAACCACAGAAGAATTTGGTTTGGTTTTAATAAATTGTAAAGCAGGCAAAATGGTATGTTGCGTTGTATGGGCAGCACCCGAAACCATTCCATCTGCATGACCTTTGTAAACCATCATTGTACCAAAATAGGAAACATCTTCCAATAAATCTTTGGCCATACCAAGAGTTACATTTTTGGCTTTTCGCAACTCATAATACGTATTTACATAATCATCATAATGTTCAGAATCTTTGGGATTAATAATTGCAATTTTAGAAAAATCAAATTCCAAACCTAACTCTACAACTTTGCTCTCAATTTGTTTTTGATTGCCAATAATCGAAATATCTACAACATCCATTGCTTGTAAACGAGCTGCTGCAATAATAATTCTATCATCATTTCCTTCTGGCAAAACAATATGTTTTCGGTGTTCTTTTGCCCTTTTAACCAAGTTGTATTGAAACATTTTTGGGGTCATACCTTCTGCCTCAAAAGCATTAAATTTATTGGTTAGTGCATCTAAATCAACATATTTGTCAAAGGTATTTATAGAAGTCTCTATTTTCTGTAAATTACCCGCATAGATCTTAGATTTTATATTTCCAATTTTATTGGCAATATGATATGTTCCTCCTTCAACAGTAATAATTGGCACAACGGTAGAAAGACCTTCTATTAACTTCAAAATACTTTCTTCCGGAATAATATTACCTGTCAAAACTATACCAGAAACGGATGGATAATTTGCAGATTCATTGGCTTGTAATGCCCCAAGAATTATATCAGCACGATCTCCTGGAGTAATAATAAGTCCATTTTCTTTTAGATGTAACAAATAGTTACACAATTGCATTGCTCCAATACTATAACTACCACTCTGATTGTTTAAATATTCATGTCCAAATAATATTTTAGCATCCAGAACTTCCACAATCTCCTGAATGGTTGGATTGTGCAAGCTTGAAATCAATGGTATTGAATTTACCAGTATCGAATTTGGTAAACTTTTTTGCAGGCCAGAAGTTACCAAATCTAAATTTTCAGGTTGCACTTTATTAGCTATAACAGCTAATACTTCTACCTCCTTCACTTTAAATGAATTGTATGCCAAATTCAAATTATCTACTAATTCCTCTAAAGTTTTTCCTTCGCCAGAGCCAACGATAATGGTTGGAATTCCAAGGTTTTTTGCAATAAGCACATTCATATCCAATTCGATAACTGTACCTTCTCCAGAAAAACTAGTCCCTTCAACTAGGACAAAATCAAAGCGTTCTTCTAATTTTTTATATTTTTCAATAATTAAATCGACAACTTCACCCAGTTTTCCTTTATTTTTTTTCTTGATTAACTTGCTTTTTGTAATAGCATAAGCATCTTCATAATTGATATCTAAATCAAAATGAGAAATTACCATTTCGATGTGAGTATCCTTTTTTCCTTCCTCATAGTCTTCAATTATTGGTCTAAAATAACCAACTCTAGCCGTTCTTCCCAAAAGTGTTCTCATCAACCCAAGACTAATTATAGTTTTACCACAATTTTCCTCTATAGTTGCAATATATATCGCTTTATTCATATTGATTCTTTTAAAATTTTAATCCCTTTTGCATTTTTTACAAAAATAAATATTTAATTCCCATTTAAATATGACCTAAATCAGTTTTAAATAATAAAGTGCACACTATTCCATAAATTAATACCAATTTCTCTTTTTAAAATAAAAAATCATTCCAATTACTACAAAAAACATAAACCCCATGACCCAAAAATACCCATAATGGGATCTCAATTCTGGCATATTTTCAAAATTCATTCCATAAACCCCAACAATAAATGTAAGCGGAATAAATACTACTGAGATAATTGTAAGCGTCTTCATAATCTCATTCATCTTATGCGTTTGTGCCGCAAAAAAGAAATTAGATGCACTTTCTAAGGATCCCATATCCGATTCTATTTGTTCCAAAAGCTCTAAACATTTTTGATGCAAACGGGTAAAAAAACTAAAATTATCCGATTCGATTTCATTAAATACATTGTCTTCTTTTATACTTTTAATATCATACAAAGAATCCCGAAGTGGGATAATCGAACGCTTAAGGAAATTAAAATTATCCCGATGCTTTTCTATTCTTTCCAAAATTATGGGATCAGCACTATTTTTTGTAAGATTTATCAAATCTTCTATTTTATCTTCTTCATTTTCGATTGTTATATAAAAATTACCAATAATTGCATCCAGTAAATTATACAATAAATAATCCGCATTTTTGGATCGTAGAATTCCTGTATTGGTTCGAATGCGTTCCCGTATGTGCGTAAAAAAATCACTTCTTTTTTCCTGAAATGAAATTAAAATTCCTTTTTTTAACAAGAAACTAATCTGTTCTACTCTAATATCATCTGAAGTTTCAGAAGGTAACATTGATTTTATATTAAAAAACAAAACATCCTTTTCTTCCTCTAGTTTAGTTCTTCTAGTGGTGTTTAAGATATCTGCCAACATAAAATTATCGATTTTAAAATAGCTGGTAATTTCTTTTAATAAATCAATATCATTCAACCCATGAACATTTAACCAATTTGTTTTATTATAATCAATATGCTTTTCTAAGTTAGTAATAGTCCCATTTTCATATTCACTTATGGTACTATCATCATAAACAAACAATTGCATTTCAATCTCTTTGCTTTTATGTAAACCCGTATATTCTAGACTATAAGGCTGTAATCGCTTTCCTTTCTTGTATTTAATTTTTCTCATAAAATAAATTGTATAGTAATATTACAAAAAAAAATTATGTCTTTGACTTTAATGCATAAAAAAACCGAGCTATTACTAGCTCGGTTTATATTAATTATGTAGTAGAAGACGCGATAAATCGCATCTTTACAGAAATAATTATTTTACTTCTTCGAATTCAACGTCTTCAACATTGTCTCCTTGCGCTTGTGCTTGTGGCTCTGCAGCAGCTTGACCTTGTTCTCCTTGAGCGTACATTGCTTCTGTAGCTGTTTTCCAAGCTGCATTAATGTTGTCAAGAGCTGTTTGAATTGCAGGAATGTCTTGAGATTGGTGTGCCATTCTCAATTCAGTCAATGCATATTCGATAGCTACTTTGTTATCATCAGATAATTTAGTTCCAAGTTCTTTCAATTGAGACTCAGTTTGGAAAATCATTCCGTCTGCTTCGTTCAATTTTTCAGCTCTTTCTTTAGCGATTTTGTCAGCATCAGCATTAGCTTCAGCATCTTTTTTCATTCTTTCGATTTCTTCAGCTGTTAATCCAGAAGAAGCTTCGATACGAATATCGTGAGATTTACCAGTTCCTTTGTCAGTTGCAGAAACTTTGATGATACCATTTGCATCAATATCAAAAGTTACTTCAATTTGAGGAACTCCTCTTGGTGCTGGTGGAATACCATCTAAATGGAAACGACCGATAGTTTTGTTATCTGCAGCCATTGCTCTAGCTCCTTGCAATACGTGAATTTCAACAGTTGGTTGAGAATCAGCAGCAGTAGAGAATACTTGAGATTTTTTTGTTGGAATAGTTGTGTTAGACTCAATCAATGTAGTCATAACTCCACCCATAGTTTCGATACCTAAAGACAAAGGTGTAACGTCAAGTAACAATACATCTTTTACATCTCCAGAAAGAACTCCACCTTGAATAGCAGCTCCAATTGCAACTACTTCATCAGGGTTAACTCCTTTAGACGCTTTTTTACCAAAGAATTTCTCCACTTCGTCAGCAATTCTTGGCATACGAGTAGATCCTCCAACTAAGATAACTTCGTCAATATCCGAAACAGATAAACCTGCATCTTTCAACGCTTTAGCAACTGGTGCCATAGAACGTTTTACTAATGAATCTGTTAATTGCTCAAATTTAGCTCTAGTTAATTTTTTAACTAAGTGTTTTGGTCCTGAAGCTGTAGCAGTTACATATGGTAAGTTAATTTCAGTTTCAGCAGAAGATGACAATTCAATTTTTGCTTTCTCAGCAGCTTCTTTCAAACGTTGCAAAGACATTGGATCTAAACGTAAATCAATACCTTCTTCAGTTAAAAATTCGTTAGCCAACCAGTCAATAATTTCGTGGTCAAAATCATCTCCTCCAAGGTGAGTATCACCATTTGTAGATAATACTTCAAAAACTCCGTCTCCTAATTCAAGAACAGAGATATCAAATGTACCTCCACCTAAATCGTAAACAGCAATTTTTTGATCTTTACCTTTTTTGTCCAAACCGTAAGCCAAAGCTGCAGCAGTTGGTTCGTTGATAATACGCATTACTTTAAGACCAGCAATTTCACCAGCTTCTTTTGTAGCTTGACGTTGTGCATCATTAAAGTAAGCAGGAACAGTAATAACTGCTTCTGTAACTGTTTGACCTAAATAGTCTTCAGCTGTTTTTTTCATTTTTTGAAGTGTCATAGCTGACAATTCTTGAGCAGAGTACAAACGACCATCAATATCCACACGTGGTGTATTGTTGTCCCCTTTTACAACTGAATAAGATACTCTTTTTGCTTCATTTGTAATTTCAGCAAAAGAATGACCCATAAAACGTTTGATAGAAGCAATAGTCTTAGTTGGATTAGTTACTGCTTGTCTTTTTGCAGGATCACCTACTTTAATTTCTCCACCTTCAACAAAAGCGATGATAGATGGTGTTGTTCTTTTTCCTTCAGCATTAGGGATTACTACTGCTTCATTACCTTCCATTACAGAAACACAAGAGTTTGTTGTACCTAAATCAATTCCGATTATTTTACCCATTTTTAATATATTTAATTTTATTGTATACTTATTTTAACGGCTCGATGACTCTAAGGCAATGATTATGCCAATATAAAAAACCGAGTAAATTGTCAGTATTCATTACAATTGGCATAAAATAATATGACAAACTGACATTTTCAGAATCACTTGGGCAAGACCCCATTATAAAAAGGAGCCAAATATAGCAGACCCTCATTCGGCTCCTTTCCATAATGCGGTCGGGCTATTCACGCTACTTCGGTAGCTAGTTTCTATCCCTCTTGCGGTTCTAAGATCATTAATATAGGTCAAGAAATTATATCTTCTCCTAAAAATTAAGCTCGATAATTTCCTAGTATTTTAGACAAAACAAAAAACCGCAGATTCGCAGATTTTTAAAAACCTGAGAATCCGCGGTAAAATTTTAAATACTAAAATGAAACTAATCTTAACTATGCAGTCAATGAATCCTTAAAAATATTAGGCTACCAACTTAAAACCAACATAAAACAGCATTACAGCAATTGCATTTCTAAGCAATAAATCAGGCAGTTTTCCGCTCAACATACTACCTAAATATATTCCTGGCAATGAACCTAGTAATAAATGTCCCAATATATTTAAATCCAAATTTCCCATTGATGCATGTCCCAAGCCAGCAACCAGTGTTAAAGGTACTGCATGTGCAATTTCTGTCCCCACTAATTTTGGAGTGGGTAATAGAGGATATAGAAAAAATAAAGTTACTGTTCCTAAGGCACCTGCACCAATTGAAGTCAGCGTTACTGTTGCCCCTAACATTACACCTATAGCAACGGTTAATAAATTCTGAGTTTTACTCTCACTATGAAATTTATCACCTGCATGTTTTTGCGAAAACACCAATAACTTCTTTTTAAAAATAATAGCAACCGATGTAAATAATAATGCCCATCCCAAGCTATATTTTATAACTTTATTCAGAACCTCCAGGTCTGTTTTCAAATTATGAAGAATCCACAAGGTCAACAAAGCAGCGGGTACGCTACCCAATGTTAGCCAACCTGTTATGGTCCAGTTAATATTTTTTTTCTTGTTGTGTACATATACACCTCCAGATTTTGTAATAGCTGCATATAACAAATCGGTTCCAACCGCTGTTGAGGGCGGTATCCCAAACCATAATAAAATCGGTGTCATTAAAGAACCACCACCTACACCTGTCATCCCAACAATAAAACCAACTACTAATCCTGCAACAATTAATCCCACTAAATCCATAGACATTCTATTATTTTTGACAAAAATAGACAAAACATTATGATATCCAAATGATTTATCAAGAAATAAAGATTCTTTTAATTTATAAAATGATGTTTTCTAAATCTCATAACATAAATTTTATTTAAAATAATGAAAAACAAAGTCCTTTTGTAACTTTGCGCCTTTTAAACTAGTAAAAATGAACATCAAACTGATCGCCATCGGTAAAACCGACAATAAAGCATTACAAACCTTAATTGAAGATTATACTAAGCGTTTGTCTTTCTATATTAAATTTGATTTAGAGATTATTCCAGACATCAAAAACGTAAAAAACTTATCCGAAAGTCAACAAAAAGAGAAAGAAGGCGAGCTTATTCTGTCTAAAATTACACCTACTGATCAACTTATTTTATTAGACGAAAATGGAAAAACTTTTTCGAGCGTAGCCTTTTCTGCCGAATTGCAAAAAAAAATGAATTCAGGTGTAAAAACTTTAGTATTTGTCATAGGCGGTCCTTACGGCTTCTCGGATACTGTTTATGCCAAGGCAAATGGAAAAATATCACTTTCTTTAATGACTTTTTCGCATCAAATGGTGCGGTTGTTTTTTATAGAACAATTGTATCGTGGTTTTACAATTTTGAGAAACGAACCGTATCACCACCAGTAACAAGTGTTCAGTTTGCAGTCGCAGTGTTCAGTTATTAAGATGTGAAAAGTATTCAGTTTCAGTTTTCAGATTAAAGTACTTAATAAATAAACTCTTCATTGCTATTCATTTTTTTTTCTAAAGTTTGAATAAATATTTTACTTTGGATATAACTCCCAAAATCTAAGTTTTTATCAAATCTAAACAGAAAATTATTCGCTATATTTTCTGGAAGATTATCTATTAACTCTCGTAATTTTTCTTTTGTAATAAGTTGATTCTCCAATAAAATTTCATTTTTTTTATTAAAAAAAATCACAGTTCCAATGGGTTTCTTCAACTTATAATACACATTTGTAAAAGGAATAAAAGCTAAGTTTTTACCAATACTATCTGCATAAGAATAATAATTGAGCGCCAATTCGTTTCGATGCTCTTTTTCCTCGCGCTTTTTTTGTTGCAATTTCATTACTTCTGGAATGACCAAACGCAATGGCAAACGCTTATCAATATTAAATATCCAATTGGTGGTAATAATGCTGTTTTTTCTATTCACTTCAGCCAAAGTATCTTTTCCTTTTACTCTAAAAAAAATATAAATAGGCGAAAGATCAACTACTTCTTTTACAATCGATCGATCTGCTTTTGGCAACAGAATATCTTCTTTATTTCCACAAGAAATAAAAAGCAACAGCACAAATCCAAAAATATATTTTATCATTTTAATTTAGTTTATTAAATAAAGTAACACACTCCACCGCTTCTTTCACATCGTGAACCCGAAGGATTTTTGCCCCTTTGGTCAAAGCAATCGTATTCAAAACTGTAGTGCCATTCAACGCCATTTCAGCATTCGAATTCAACGTTTTATAAATCATTGATTTCCTTGAAACTCCTGCTAATAAAGGTAAATCTAGCATTTCAAACAATTCTAGTTTTCGTAAAACTTCATAATTTTGGTCTAATGTTTTAGCAAAACCAAAACCAGGATCTATAATTAAATCATTAATTCCAAAAGCCCTAGCTGCAGCAATTCGTTCCGAAAAATAAAACAACATTTCCTTAATTATAGCTTCATATTGAGTATGTGTTTGCATTGTTTGCGGTGTTCCTCTCATGTGCATCATGATGTAAGGAACATTATATTTTGCGATGGTTTCCAACATTTTATCGTCTAGCTTTCCTGCTGAAATATCATTGATGATAGCCGCACCATTTTCGATGCAAACACGAGCAACTTCTGCTCGAAACGTATCAATTGACAAAATGCAATTCGGAAAATATTTTAGCACTAATTTCACAACAGGAACTATTCTCAAAATCTCTTCTTCTTCCGAAACAAACTCAGCACTGGGTTTACTCGAATAGGCTCCAACATCAATAAAATCAGCACCTTCGCTCAAAATTTTTTCAGCTCGATCCAGAAGTTCCTTTTCATTTGTATATTTTCCTCCGTCAAAAAAAGAATTGGGAGTTACATTCAAAATCCCCATTACTTTTGGCGTCGACAAGTCTACGAGTTGTCCTTTACAGTTCATTTTACTTTTTGTTTAAAGTTTATTTTGTTTAAAGTTGTTCAAAAGCTCAATTGCCTAAACAACTTTAAACTTTAAACTTTAAACCTTTTAAATTTTATTCTTATTTTTGATGCAATTTTAGACAAATATACACCAATAATGAATACTACTTCGCAAGAATATGATAACGTGATCGCTTATTGCCGCTCACTGTTCATCAACAAAATGAAAGATTACGGTAGCGCTTGGCGCATATTGAGACTTCCCTCTTTAACCGATCAAATTTTCATAAAAGCCCAAAGAATCAGAAGTTTGCAGGAAAACGAAATCCGAAAAATAGATGAAGATGAAACTGGAGAATTCATTGGTATCATCAATTATTCTATTATGGCTTTGATCCAATTGGAATTAGGAGTAGTCGACCAACCCGATTTGGATACAGAAAAAGCAATTCAATTATATGATGCTAAAGTAGCGTTGACCAAACAATTAATGGAAAATAAAAATCACGATTATGGAGAAGCTTGGCGCGAAATGCGGGTAAGCTCATTAACGGATTTAATTTTACAAAAATTACTTCGTGTCAAACAAATTGAAGACAATAAAGGAAAAACGATAGTTTCAGAAGGAATTGATGCCAATTATCAAGACATGATTAACTATTCCGTTTTTGCACTTATCCTAATGAACTTCAAGAAGTAACAACTTATTAATAAAATCAATGCAACCCCTTTTATCTTTGCTTAAAAACCTAAAAAATGAAAAATATTATCACCCAATTCTCTAGAATCTTTGTTGGAATTCTATTTATAATCTCCGGATTAATTAAACTGAATGATCCAGTAGGATTCTCCTATAAACTAGCCGAATATTTTAGTGAGCCTGTTTTAAACATGCCTTTTTTCATCCCTTTTTCATTAGCAATTGCATTAATTGTAGTAATTCTAGAGGTAATTTTGGGCGTCATGTTACTCATTGGTTTTAAATCAAAATGGACCATTTGGTTGTTATTGCTCATCATTATTATGTTCTCGTTCTTAACCTTCTATTCTGCTTATTTTGACGTGGTAAAAGATTGTGGCTGTTTTGGAGATGCTTTACACCTTACACCTTGGCAATCGTTTACAAAAGATATCGTTTTGTTTTTCTTTATAATGATCCTGTTTATTAACATGAAGTTAATTCATCCATTATTTAGTAACAAAATCCAAAATAGCTTAGCATTAACATCTTTATTTCTCTGTTGTTTTATGGGATATTGGGTAGTCAATCATTTGCCTCTAAAAGATTTTAGAGCATACAAAGTGGGTAATAATATTCAAAAAGGAATGGAAATCCCAGAAGATGCACCAAAATCAGTTGTGGAAATGATTTTTATCTACAAAGTAAATGGCGTAGATAAAGAATTTACTGAAAAAGACTTAGCTAATATACCTGAAGGAGCCACTTTTGTTGACCGTAAAGATAAAGTTATAACAGAAGGCTATGTGCCTCCAATTCATGACTTTGTTATGGAAAAAGATGGATCCGACTATAAAGACGAACTTTTACAAGAACCAAAATTATTGATGATTGTTGCCTATAATTTGGCTGAAGCCAATGAAAAAGGACTAGCCAAAATGGAACAAATCAACAAAAAAGCTTTCGCAAAAGGATATAAAGTTATCGGAATGACGGCATCTACCCCGGATGAAATTGCAGCTATCAGAAAACAATATGGCATCAATTTTGATTTCTATTTCTGTGATGCTATTCCTTTAAAAACGATTGAAAGAGCCAATCCAAGCTTTGTGATACTTGAAAAAGGGACAGTAAAACAAAAAGTACATTACAACGATACAGAAGATTTGATTTTCTAATTTTTTCAACAATTACATAAAAAGCCTTGCAATATTAATAATTGCAAGGCTTTTTAATTTTTATTAATCTGAATTGGTTTTTATTCTAAAGTATTGTGTGTAGTTATTTTTGAAACATATTATTAACTATAACGATATTGTAATAAAATTTGATAATTTTCACAATAATATTCTAAAAATCTATTTATCTATTTGCTTTTCTTTAACTAACTTTGTGAAAACTTATTTTTAATGAAAAATTTAGCTTTATTACTTATTGCTTTTGCAACATTTTCATGTTCACAAGCTCAAAAAACAGAATTCTCTAAAAATGCACTTTCTGAAACACTCTTGACTATAGATGGAAATCAGATTAAATTTGGAGATATTATAAAAAATCAACAAGGCAAAACAACTGTAATCGAGGTTTGGGCTTCATGGTGTGGCGATTGTGTCAAAGCAATGCCAAAACTAAAAGAACTACAAGCCAATAATCCTGAAGTATCTTATGTGTTTATATCTATGGATAAAACAGCGGATAAATGGAAAGAAGGTATTGAAAAACACCAACTCAATGGGGTACATTTTATGGCTAACGATGGCATGAAAGGCGTATTTGGAAAAGCCATTGATTTAGATTGGATTCCAAGATATATTATCATAGACAAAACTGGAAAAATCATACTTTATCGCGCTATTGAAACCGACTTCGATCAAATTAGCGCTACACTAAAACAATTGAAATAACAAATAATTTCAATATCAATCTAATCTGAAATTGGTTATTGAATTTTAAAAACATAACTTTTATACAAATATAAATACTACAAAAATGAGAAAGAAGATTGTTGCAGGAAACTGGAAAATGCATAAAAATGCAGCACAAACTAAAGAATTATTAAATGAATTATTGACTCAAATTCCTGCTGAAACTAAAGCACAAGTAATTGTGGCTCCAACTTTTGTAAACTTGGCATCTGCAGTAGATAATTTGACTCACTCAAACATAGCAGTTGCAGCGCAGAATTTACACCAAGCAGAAAGTGGTGCTTTTACTGGCGAAATATCAGCAGATATGATTAAAAGTGTTGGCGTAAATACAGTGATTTTAGGTCACTCAGAGCGCAGAGCTATTTTTCATGAAACGGATGCAATCATTGCAAGCAAAGTAAATACAGCTTTGAAACATGATATGACTGTTATTTTCTGTTTTGGAGAAGAATTAAAAGACCGTCAATCTGGTAATCATTTCAATATTGTAGAGAATCAATTGAAAGATGGTTTATTCCACATTGAAGCAAAAGATTGGGAAAAAGTGGTATTGGCTTATGAGCCAGTTTGGGCTATTGGAACTGGAGAAACTGCTTCCCCGGAACAAGCACAAGATATGCATGAATTTATTAGAGAAACAGTTCGCAAAGCATTCGGAAGCGATGTAGCCGAAGATGTTTCAATCCTTTACGGAGGAAGTGTAAAACCAGACAATGCAAAAGAAATCTTCTCTAAACCAGATGTAGATGGTGGTCTTATTGGTGGTGCAGCTCTAAATGCAAAAGATTTCATTACAATTGTAACAGCTATCTAAAATAAAATAAGTGAACTTCAAGATATTTGTTGTTGACCTACTATTTTTAAAATTACTAAACCTGTTCTAAAATGGAACAGGTTTTTTTTATCATCATTTTTCGCTTTTCATTTTATAAATCTCAAATCAATTCCTAAACATGGGAAACAATATGTTTGAAATTTCGAGATAAATCTACGAAATTTGCGATCCTTAAATCATTTTAATAATCACAAGAAACAGAATGGAAATCCCTAAAACAATTAAAAAAAAGTCTAATAAAATTTGGCAAAAATGGTCTATCGCATTCCGTATTATCCCTGTAATTCTTTTTGTGGCATTACTAAAATTTTTATCCCATCATTTTGAGTTAGAAGTTCTTGAACTTAATGCCCTTTTCACCAGTTTAATTGCTGGAACCATCTTCTTGATTGGTTTTCTTATTAGTGGAGTCCTCTCTGATTACAAGGAAAGTGAAAAACTGCCAAGTGAACTTTCGGCTTCCATAAGATCAATTTACGATGACTGCTATACTATTTACAAAGGCAAAAAATCTCAAAATGCTTTGCAGTACATATCCTTTCAAAAAACATTTACCACTTCTTTGATGGAATGGTTTTACAAAAGAGAAACCACGGAGTCCATTCTGGAAAAAATAAGCCAAATGAATGATTTTATTATCGAATTAGACAATGAAGGAATTCAACCAGGTTATCTCATTAAAATAAAAAACGAGCAAAACAATATCCGTAAAATGATCATGAGAATTGACACCATTAGAGAAACTAATTTTATTGGTTCTGCTTATGCGATACTTGAAGCCATGGGAACATTAATTGCTATGTCCCTTATCATAATCAAAATCGAGCCTTTTTATGTGGCTTTGTTTTTTACTTTGCTCGTAACCTTTTTAATTTCGTATATGTTTTTGTTAATCAAAGACCTTGATAACCCATTTGATTATGCTGAAAACGGTGAAAGTGGCACAGAGATTTCTTTGAAACCCATTCACAACCTTATCAAAGCATTTCAAAAACTATAATCTCGTATAAAACAAAAAAACCAATAGTAAAAAATACTATTGGTTTTTTAATAATCAATTCTTATCAAAATTTATTTCAATAATTTCAATTGGTCCAAAGCATATTGATTAGCTGGATCTATCGCTAGAGTTTTAGTAAAATTATCTTTTGCTTTTACTTTATCAGTAGCCGAATAAATAACACCTAAGTTATTATAAGCTTCCATTAATTTTGATTTCATTCCTTTGGTAGCCAACTCAGTTGCCTCTTTTTTATTGGCAGCAGTAACAAAATCTTCGTAATTTTTAGTTACTAAAATATCGTTTTTAAGCAAAACTTGAATTCTAGCTTTAAAAAGATAAGCGTCTTGAGTTGATGGTGAAGCCGCTATAACCACATCCAAAGCTAAATCAGCCTTTTTCAATAACTCAATCTGTTGTGGACTTAAATTTTCGATACCATTACAAGACCAATATACGGATGAAGCAAAATAGAAATTGTCCATCAAATAGGATTTTGTTTCTGGATTACCTATTGCTATTTCATATATTGCGGCAGCTTGTGCGTATAATTTTTTATCAAAAACTTTTTTAGCCAGTTCCGGAAGTTCTCCAGCAATTCCATTACTCATTTCAAATGATTTTTTAAAATCTAAAATGGCATCATCTATTGCAACGTTATCAATTGGAGTAGCTGCTAATGCTTTACTCAATTTTGCTGCACCTAAATAGTAATAATCTCTTGCAATGGTTCTATTGGCAGGATTTGAAACAAAAGAATTCAATGAAGATATTGTGGTATCAAAATTGTTGTTGTAATATGCTGAATATCCTAAATAACGGTAAATTCTAGGATTTACTTTATCCAACTTACTCATTTCATTAGCTTCAACTTCAAGTGCTTTGTAATCTTTGGCTAAGATTAAAAAATCGGCATGACGCATACGAGATTCCAATGAATAATCGGTTAAGCTCATATACTTTTCATAAAAGGCTATACCTTTAGAAATGTGTTCATCGTATTTTCTAGCATCATTCATAGCCCATAAATATTGGGTTTCTGCAAGTTCTCTATATACAGGACCATAGTTAGGATTTAATGCTATCACTTCATCAAAGGAAGTTACAGCCACTGGAAAATTATGAGCATTTTTAATCAATGTACCCAATCCCATTTTGGCTCTAAGCAAAGTATTATCTAATCGAAATGCTTCTCGATAACAATCATAGGCATCATTTTGTTTTTTATTAAATTTATAAGCATCACCTAATGCTAATAAAACAGTTGTATTTGCTGGATCAATAAGTCTTGATGCACTCAAAATCTCCACTGCTTTTTTGTAATTAGGATGCTCCGAATACGTATAAGCCTTACCAATAAAGACCGATTCCTCAAGATCTTTTTTACCAATATTTTGAGTTGCTGATGCAAAATTTTTCTCTGCTTCGGCAATATCTCCTTTATCAAGAGCAATATATCCCAAACCGATGTAATTAAAATTTCCTTTGGAAGAACAGGCAACCCCAACATCAAAATGTTTTTTGGCTTCGCTATATTCCCCTTTTAACAAACAAACATTTCCCAAAAGAAATTTAGCATATCCATCTGTTGGCTTGGCTGTTGTAAGGGTTTCTAAAATATTTTTTGCTTTTTCATATTGTTCGGCATCGATAGCAATTTTTGCTTGTTTTATATCCTGCGCTTGCCCCAAAAAAACAGAAAACAGTGTTGCGACGGTATAAATTAAAACTTTTTTCATGGTAGATTTATTAATTTAGAATATTAAAATGTAGTTGTAGCAATGTAAAATTATACAACTTTACAAATATAAATATTATAAAATAAAAACAGCAAGTTTTATCAATTAATTATCTATAATTCAGGTAGTTATATTTTCAAAAACATGATAAAAATCATTTTTTATATCCTTGAAAAAGGTATAACTACAGCATAAAAAAAAGAATAAAAATTTTAAAAAAAACTATTTTTTATACCCAAAAAAATACTAGCTATTCATTTCCAATAGGTTAATTAACACATTGAATTTATAAAATGATATAATAAAAAAAATAGTGATATCTATATTTAGACAAAAAACTCCTTTTGCTACTTTTTTTAAAAAGTTAAAAAATAGAAAAAATTCAGTGTTAAAAACAAAACGTCAAAAAAAATATAAAATTTAAAAAAGGATTACATGCTATTGTTACCTTTGCAAAAAAATTAAACATGTCAAACATTTACATCGGATATCATTTTAACATTGAACCAAAAGAGCTTGGATCAGAAATATTAATAGCTGAATTGGGAGAAAAAGCCTTTGAAAGTTTTACTGAAACGGAAACAGGTATCTCTGCATTTGTACAAAAAGATCTTTGGGACGAATCTATATTAGAAGATATTCAGATATTACACTCCGAAGAATTCAAAATCAACTATACTTTTGAAGAAATCGAACAAGTGAACTGGAATGAGGAATGGGAAAAGAATTTTGAACCCATTGATGTAGAAGGAAACTGTCATGTACGTGCCCCATTTCACCCAAAAACAAATGCAGAATTTGACATTGTAATTGAACCAAAAATGAGTTTTGGTACTGGACATCATGAAACTACTCACATGATGATTCAACACTTATTAGAAATTGATGTTACCGGTTTAAAAACCTTAGATATGGGTTGCGGAACAGCTATTCTTGCTATTCTTGCCGAAATGAAAGGAGCACAACCTATCGATGCCATTGATATTGACAATTGGTGTTATTTGAATTCTATTGAAAATGCCGAACGCAACAATTGCAAACATATAACTGTTTATGAAGGTGATGCAGCATTATTAAAAGGTAAGAAATACGATTTAATTATTGCTAACATCAATAGAAACATTTTATTAAATGATATGCAAAGTTATGTAGATAGTTTAAATACTGGTGGAACCATCTTATTTAGCGGTTTTTACGAAGAAGATATCCCATTTATAGATGCTTCGTGCACGGAAAAAGGACTAAAATATGTTAAAAAATTCAACAGAAACAACTGGGTATCATTAAAATACGTAAATTAGTGTTAGTTTTTTAAAATCAATAAAGTACAAAAACCTAAAAGCATGAGTACCATAGAGAAAGTAAAAGAAAGAGTTAAAGAAAAGGAAGTTAATACTATAAACAATGAAATTATAGTATACAATGATGATGTAAACACTTTTGATCATGTTATTGACACCTTAATCAGAGTTTGCGATCATACTCCAATTCAGGCAGAGCAATGCTCATTGATCATCCATTACAATGGAAAATGCACCGTTAAAACAGGTGAATTTGATAAATTAAAAATTCAATGCACTAGATTATTAGAAGCAGGTTTGAATGCCGAATTAATCTAAGTTACAATACCATTTCCAAAAATGTGTTTTCCGTAAACCTATTTGAGTAAGTACAACCTCGAATAGGTTTTTTTATGCTTTAAAAACTTCAATAAAGAATACAAAAATACGACCATCTGTTTTAGAAGTATTCTGACAACCAAAAAACAACTAATAATAAATACACAAAATATTTCATAATTTAATACCAATAAAACATAATTACCGACATTTATTCTATATTTGAAAAAAAATACCCTTAAAATGGAAGAATACGGTAAAATTTTAGTTTTTGTGATGCCTGTTTTTTTGATACTAATAGTAATTGAAAAAATGTATGGTTTTTATAAAGGAGAAGATACTTCTCCCAATATGGATTCAGTTTCAAGCATTAGCTCTGGAATGATTAATTCCGTAAAAGATGTTTTAGGCTTAAGCATTACCTTAATTACTTATGATTGGATTGAAACTAAACTTGCCATTATTCATTTGGAAGCGAATGTTTGGGCATATATAATCGGATTTATTGTAATTGATTTTTATGGATATTGGAGCCATCGTTTGTCTCATCAAATCAATTTTTTATGGAACAAACATGCAATTCACCACAGCAGCGAAGAATTTAATTTAGCTTGTGCTTTACGACAACCCGTTTCAAGTTTTGTCAATCTATTCACTTTTTTATTGATTCCTGCAGCGCTTTTAGGTGTGCCACCAAAAGTGATTGCCATAACACTTCCCATCCATTTATTTTTACAGTTTTGGTACCACACCAAACATATCAAAAAAATGGGATTTCTAGAAAATATATTGGTAACGCCTTCTCATCATAGGGTTCATCATGCCATAAACCCAATTTATATGGACAAAAATCACTCTCAAATATTTATAATTTGGGACAAACTTTTTGGCACTTTTCAAGAAGAATTAGAAAGTGTTCCACCAGTTTTTGGAATAACAAGACCAGCACTAACCTGGAACCCCATACGAATTAATTTTCAACATCTTTGGTTAATGATCACCGATGCTTGGCGTACAGATAAATGGAATGACAAACTCACTATTTGGTTTAAACCGACTGGATGGAGACCAAAAGATTTTGAAGAGAAATATCCCGTTAACAAAATCACGGATGTATATGCCTTTGAAAAGTACGGAACACAACATTCAAACCAATTAATGTATTGGTCTATATTTCAAGCCATAATCACTTTATTGTTCATTACCTATATGTATAACTCAATAGCTATCATTGGGTTACCAAACGTATTTGTTTATGGAGCTTTTATATTCTTAACAGTTTATAGTTACACCGAATTGATGGATACCCGAAAAACTTCGCTCTTCTGGGAGGCAATACGATTTCTATTTGGAATAGGTATAATTGCTTACTTAGGCGATTGGTTCCATCTGAACTTAGTATTCCCCTTTGCCTCTTATATTATTATTGGTTATCTCATTTTATCTTTATTAGTGACAATTTATTTTGTAAACACCAATTTTGAAAGAAACTAAAACACATCAATAGCATAAAATTTAATTAAATCGCCATAATTTCAATTGTCGATAACACCAAAAAGATCTAGCGATATGAAATTCTATAAAAAAATTATAACCCAAAAATGAAAAACCAAAACCTACTCAAAACCTATATTATTTTCACACTACTGTATTTAATTATTCTATATTTCGATTTAGAAGGATTCGATTGGTATATGAAACCTTTATTACTTCCTATATTAATGGCAACAGTCGCAGTTTCTAGCAGTTTCCCCACAAAGAAATTCTTATTGACCGCTTTAACTTTTTCTTGGATAGGCGATATCATTTTATTATTTGCCGACAAAGGAGAACTCTATTTCATCTTTGGTTTAGTGGCTTTCCTACTATCTCACTTGGTGTATATTATCCTTTTCAGCAAACAACAAAACACGAGAACCATTGATAATAAAATCATATTTTGGATTGGTGTTCTAGCCATATTAACCTATTTTGTGTTCATGATTAACACTTTATTTCCTAAACTAGGCCCACTAAAAATCCCAGTTTTAGTTTATGCCATTGTGATTACCACTATGCTCTTCTTTGCATTCAAAGGCAATTTAAAATGGGCGATTCCTGCAAACAATTACATTTTAATAGGGGCAATAGTATTTGTAAGTTCGGATAGTATTTTGGCTTTCAACAAATTTTATGCACCAATAGCACACGCTTCATTTTACATTATGGCAACCTATTGTCTGGCGCAATACTTAATTGTGAAAGGGATTTTAAAATTGAACAATAATAACATTTAGGGCGTGCCACCATTACAGAAAGAGGCCTACTTTAGACACCGCTTATTCGGCCTCTTACCGTAATGCTGTCGGGCTCTCCATGCTACTTCGGTAGCTTATTTCTATCCCTCACGCAATACAACATATTCATCCAAAAAAAAGCATTTTCCGATTTAGAAAATGCTTTTTTTGGTACTACCACGAATTGAGTGGGTTTTGTAATTATTTTTAAAAAAAAGTTAGCCACGAATTACACTAATGTACACGAAGAATAGTGCGTTTTAATTTCACAAATCTAAGTGGAACCTTAAAATTCATGTAATTCAAATTTTAAGTTGATAGAATTTGTGATATTTCGTGTAATTCGTGGCAAAAAATTTTACCCACACAATTCGTGGTAGAACCCTTTTTTTATAGAAATTATTTGCTGATTAATGAGGCAATTTACTTTTCAAGACACCATAAATAACCGTCCCGATAAGCGCACCAATTAATACAATAACTACAGGCATAAACCCTGCTCCTATCAAAATAAAAATGGGTCCAGGACAAGAACCAACTAAAGCCCAACCCAATCCAAAAGAAATTCCTCCTATCAAATACCGAAGAAAACCTTTTTCTTTTTCTTGAATTTCAATAGGAAAACCATTAATATCATTGATTTTTTTTCTTTTTATAATTTGAATTCCAATGATTCCTGTTGCTACTGCAACACCAATAATTCCATACATATGAAACGATTGAAACTGAAACATTTCATAAATACGGTACCAAGAAACCGCTTCAGATTTGGTAAGAACGATTCCGAAAAGGAACCCAACTAGAAAATATTTTAATACATTCATAGATTAAAAAATTAGAGGTAATAAAAAATGAGCCATAATCAGTCCTCCAATAAAGAAACCGATAACTGCTTTCAAAGAAGGTAATTGCAAATTACTTAAACCAGAAATTGCGTGTCCAGAAGTACATCCTCCTGCATAACGAGTACCAAAACCAATCAAAATCCCTCCTATAAGTAGAATAAGAATACTTTTGGGCGAATGCCAAATTTGATCTCCAAAAATTGTACTGGGCATTAATTTTCCATTAGGAGCTTCGATTCCCATTTGCGCAAGTTGCATTATCGTTTTGGGATTAATAGCAACATTTGAAGGGTCACTCATAAAATGCACCGCTACAAAACCACCTGCCATGGCTCCCAATACCACCAAAAAATTCCATCGATTGGCTTTCCAATCAAAGTCAAAATACTCAAAACGTTTTCCTAATCCCGTCATCGAACACAGCGATTGAAGATTCGTTGACATGCCGAAATTTTTTCCAAAATAAATCAGAAAAAGCATCACCGCTCCAATTAAAAAACCCGAAACATACCAAGGCCATGTTTGAAAAATAATACTCATATAAATTTGTTTAGGCTACAAATATAAAATGATTTTGGATATTTCCTAAAACCTTTAGCTTTTTGGTAAAAAACCACAATGATTTCGATCGAACAATGATAATAAAGTAAAGTTATTTTTATATTTGTTCTACATATCACATCACTTTCAAATCTTAAACTTTCAAAATGAGAAAAACAGCTTTTTTTATACCGTTACTGCTTTTAATAATTTCATGTGGGAGTATAAAATCTTCTTTAAAAAACGTTGATAACAATGCACCAATACCCGTTGTAGGAAAAAATAATGCCTTCATAATTACGGAATACAGTAAAGACAAAAAATACGGTTATGATAAAGATTATCCTATCAATATTTATTATAGAGGCACCAGTAATGATACTATTAATCAAAAATATTTCCTGAATGCTTTAGCTGGGCCAAAAGGCGAAAAAATAACATACACCAAATTAGAAAACTGTTGTCCGTTCCCAACCAAATCAAGTGATATGGGTGCCGGTTTTTTGGATGTATATGAATTGAAATGGGAAGGTTTGAAAAAACCCATCTTATTGTATTTGAACATCTATGAAAGAGGCCAACTAATGGTACCCGTAGGTCTTAGTTTGAAGAAAATTAATTAAAAAACGTACAGCCCTAGCCCTGACAGAAGTGAAAACCCTTTTTTATTAAACACTATTTTTTCTTGAATATATAGAGCGACCAAAGGAAGCTCCTATAGATTCTTAGAAAAAAAGTGTAGGATAAAAAAGGTTGCAACGAATGGCAGGAAATAGCTCCTTATTGTAGCTGTTAATCATTCAAAAAAATAATTGTAAAATCTAATTTGGAAATTACAAAATCAGACTACCTTTGCACTTTCAAAAAAAAACAAAAGATGAACATACAAAATATTCCACAAATCAAACATACTGAGAGCGGTAACTTTTTTTTACTAGCTGGTCCGTGTGCTATTGAAGGTGAAGAAATGGCAATGCGAATTGCCGAAAAGCTAGTTGGCATCACAGATAAACTACAAATTCCTTTTGTATTCAAAGGATCCTTTAAGAAAGCAAATCGCTCTAGAATAGACAGTTTCTCTGGTATCGGAGATGAAAAAGCACTTAAAATATTAGAAAAAGTATCTAAAACTTTTGGAGTACCCACAGTGACTGATATCCATACCAATGAAGATGCGGCTATGGCTGCAGCTTATGTGGATGTGTTACAAATTCCTGCATTCCTAGTTCGTCAAACTGATTTAGTGGTAGCTGCTGCCAATACTGGAAAAGTGGTTAACTTAAAAAAAGGACAATTTATGAGTCCGGAAAGCATGAAACATGCTGTTCAAAAAGTTTTGGACTGTAACAACCAAAATGTAATGGTTACGGATCGTGGCACTATGTTTGGTTACCAAGACATGATTGTAGATTACCGTGGTATTCCAACAATGCAACAATATGCAACAACTGTTCTTGATGTTACGCATTCCTTACAACAACCAAACCAAACTGCTGGTGTAACCGGAGGAAGACCAGATATGATAGAAACTGTTGCCAAAGCGGGAATAGCAGTTGGTGTAGATGGAATTTTTATAGAAACTCATTTTGACCCAGCAAATGCTAAAAGTGATGGTGCCAATATGCTGCACTTGGATTATTTTGAACCATTAATGACCAAATTAGTAGCCATTAGAAAAACCATAAATCAATTTTAAAATAAATACATTGAAAACAAATATTTTACATTCTGCTTTTTTTGTTCTTTTTTTATCAATTAGTGCCTTTGCGCAAGATGATATCAAAATGCCAGAAAGATATACTGCTCACAACAAAGGAAAATTTACGGTTTCTTGGGGTGGTAATAGAGAAAAATATACCAAATCGGATATTACTTTCAAAGGAGATAATTATTTATTCACGGTTGAGGATGCTGTTGCTCATGACAAACCAAAAGGATGGCATATTGATTATATTACACCTGGGCAAATGACAATACCTCAAACCAATTTCAAATTGGGTTATTTTATTACGGATAAATATAGTATTTCTATAGGTGTAGATCACATGAAATATGTAATGACTCAAAACCAAACAGCAAATCTTTCAGGAGAAATTAATTATCCTGCCTCTCAACTCAGTTCACAATTTAATGGTATTTATAGCAACAGTCCAACTGTAATGACCGAGGATTTTTTGATGTTTGAACATACAGATGGTTTGAATTATGTATACTCGGAGTTTGCTAGGCAAGATGATATCTCAAATTTATTTGGAATTAAAAATACGGACAAATTTCAGATAAACATCAATGAAGGAATTGGACTAGGTCTTTTGTATCCAAAAACAAATACGACCCTTATGGGACAAGCCAGACATGATGCTTTTCATGTATCTGGGTTTGGAACTTCATTGAAAGCGGGAATCAATTTTGTTCTATTTAAATATTTCACAATTGAAGGAAATTTAAAGGGAGGATACATCAATATGCCTGATATTCGCACCACACAAAGCACATCGGATAGCGCTAAACAGCACTTTTTCTTTGTTGAAACTATTGTTGCCTTTGGAGGAATTATCAGAATATAAAAATGCGACAACAAAATCAATTAAAAATCTCCTTCGGGAGATTTTTTTTTATTTATGACTATAGTTACTAATACCAAAAATATTAATATTGAAAAGTATGCTTTGTGCCTCTGCAGCTTTGCGAGCCAAATATCGTGCAAAGGCACAGAGAAGCAAAAAACAGAAAGGCTAAGACTCAAAAAAACATTTAATCATATAATGTTGCAGATTCCTTTATCACATCAATCAGAATAGCATTGTCGATGTCCAGTAAACTAAAATATCGAAGAGACTTCACTGTATTTCGATTTTCATCCACAAGGAAATCCTGATTTCTTTTTAATTGAAAACCACGTGCAAAACCGGCATCAACAAAACCCTTTTTGTGATTAGGGGCCAGATAACAAAACCTCTTTTTTTTATAATAAAAATATGGAATTCCCCACTTGAATAACAACTCCAAATTGGGCACTTCTCGTTCAAAAACACTAATTAAATGCAATAACATTACTTTATATTTTTCGGGTTGGCGATGAATGTATTCGTCCGTTAGCTTCATTTAGTATATTATTTTACTTCAGTTTATTTGTCAAAAAAAATTAATCAGGATAGACTTTATATAAAAATAATAAAAAAATAGTGACAATTAAAAAATTAATATTTACTTTGACAATCAAAGTACTTTTGCTATACAAAATATACATTTACAAGGCATCAGTACCATTAAGAACATGACGAACAAGTCTTTACATTTTATATCTTTGTTTGGCATAGCTAAAATAATGACATAACGATTATAATTTTAGATCTTATAGTTACCAAATTATCGGGATATGCCTTAGCGTTTTGGACAATGAGATTTGGAGTTTATCCTATCCTTTATGGTAGTATGCTGTATTTTAAAAACAACCCAAATAAGATTACTGTTGATATATTTAAACAAAAAAATCAGAATTTAAAAGGAACAAAGCATGAAATCACCAAAATAGAAGCTGTCGCAAGTGAAAATCATCAAATACCAAAACAAAATAGTAACCGATGAAATAAAAACACCAATGAAGATCTAGTGATACCCTATTCCTATAAAGAACAAATATTATCTACATATGAAAAAAACAAAATACATTTTTGCTATTACTACCTTTCTAATGAGCTTTGGATGTGCTTTATTTATTGCCAATTCGATGTTTGGAAATATTCTCTTTGGCCCACGTGCCGTTAACATATTGGATAAAATACAAGAAGGCGATATGATTTTTCAAACGTCACAATCCAAACAATGTGAGGCAATTCAAATAGCTACTAATTCTAAATATTCACATTGTGGAATTATATTTATGGAGAATGGTCATAAATATGTTTTTGAAGCAGTACAACCTGTAAAATTTACACCGATTGAAACATGGATTGCCCACGGAAAAGAAAACCATTTTGTGGTGACTCGATTAAAAAATGCAACAACACTTTTGAATCCAAAAACGATTCAAAAAATGAAGACTTATGGCAATCAATTCAAAAATAAAAATTATGATTTGTATTTTGAATGGTCTAATGATAAAATATATTGCTCCGAATTGGTTTGGAAAATATACAAATACGGAGCAGGAATCGAATTGTGCCCGCTTCAAAAATTAAAAGATTTTAATTTAAAAGATCCAAAAGTTCAAATTCTATTAGCTGAAAGGTATGGAAAAAATATACCGATAAACGAGAGTGTTGTTTCTCCTTTTAACCTAGAAAATGCAAAAACAGTAACCACCATAATTCATAATTACTAAGATTTGAAAACTATTATTCAAAATTTAAACAAAGCATTTGACCACCGCATACGACTTGGAATCATGTCGGTTTTGATGGTCCATGAATCGGCTGACTTTAGTACATTGAAAGAATTGTTAGGGGTAACTGATGGCAATCTAGCCAGTCACACCAAATCTTTAGAATTAGAAAATTACATTACAATTGAAAAAAAATTCATTGAAAAAAAACCGAATACAAGTTACAGAGTAACCAAAGATGGTCGCAAAGCCTTTCAAGATCATAGTGCTGCACTTGAAAGATTAATTCATAAAGGATAATCTATTTTTTAGTTTTTAACTTTAAATTTCAAAGTACTTTACAAAAGTAAAAAACTAATGTAAATTAAAATTTAGATTACAGAACACATTAGTTTTATGAAAGCCTACTTTATTGCAGCATTGGCAATTATGATTTTGATTTCGCTCTATTCAGTTTCTATATTAAAAGGCGAAAACTACCGAAGTTTATCCCTGATTTTTTAACATAATTATACGCATTCATCTTTATAAAAATTCAATTAGAAAACTATGCTTTAATGGTGGGAAGCGTAGGTTTATTTGATATTCTTGCAGCTGTCATGTATTTCTACCGTAAAATTGATTGGAATAAATAAATCGAGTTTCTTACACAAACAAAAACATAAAAACTAGTCCACTAAAGCTTTATCGTACTTTTTTAAAACTCTAAATGCTTTAACATAGCGAGAAGAAAATGAAATATTTGATTTTAAAACAAAAACACACCTCCTATCCCTCTCGAGAGGGGAATTTGCGCACATTAACATTTAACCCTTAACTGTTTATTAAGTAAATAAGTCGATAACTAAAGATTGACCGCTTTTTCATGTAATTGATAAAAGAAACTACACCTAATATAAAAAAGAATTTCATTTTTGGTCATAAAAAAAACCTCATAAGAGTAAAATACTTAATGAGGTTTTTAAACTTCTAACGATTTTATTATTCCAACTCTTCATTTCTTCTAATAGAAAAAGAAACAAATAAAACTAGTATTAAAACCACTAACACAATACCTAACTCTACTAAAAAATTCATTTTAACTATCTTTTAATTTATACCTATCTGATTATTCAGAATATTCTTTTTTATTCAAAAATAATGAACAATAACTATGCCAAATAAATTACTAAAAGTTAAAAAAGAGTTATATTTCAATAAAAAAACAACCTATACTTTTTATAATCAGATTTCACTATTTCCTTTACTATCAATCCGATAATTATTATTTTCCGATTCAGCCTTTTGTTAAAGCCAATAATACCGTAAAAAGCCAAAAAGTTTAGTATTTTTGAAATCTGAAAAGAAAATAATGAAAAAAATTGTAATTCTAATACTGTTTTTGGCAATAGGTTTGGCATTTTATGAGCAGGCAAGTGCCGAAAAAAATATTTATGTAATGGTGATTGCCATTGTTGTATTCATGATGGGAATGATGCGATTGAGTAGCAAAACACCTAGTAAAAACGAAGATAAAGGAGAAAACGATGTTCAATAAAGGAGATAAAGTTTCGGTGCTGGATGAAGCGGTAGATGGGGTAGTTTTAAAGGTCAAAGACAATGTAATAACTGTTGAAACCGTTGATGGTTTTGTGATGAATTTTGCAGCCAACGAACTTATCAAAATAGCTGATTCCGGAAATTTGATGGATGGTATAAAAGGCATCAACATCAACGAAATCAAAAAAGAAAAAGAGATTCCGAAACCACGAAGTTTTGTAAAAGAGAAGAAAGACAAAAACGAATTACCAGTTCCAGAATTTGATTTACATATCGAAAAATTGGTTCCTAATAAACGCGGCATGTCAAATTATGACATCTTGACTTTGCAATCTGACACTGCCAAACGCCACATTGAATTTGCAATCCGTAATAGAATTCCAAAAATTGTTTTCATTCATGGAGTTGGTGAAGGGATATTGAAAGCAGAATTGGATTTTCTTTTTGGTCGATATGACAACATCATTTTTCAGGATGCGAATTATCAAAAATATGGTGCTGGTGCAACTGAAGTTTATTTCAAACAGAATAAATAAGTACTATCAATTCCATTTGTATAATTTTCAACTATTTTATCATAAAAAAAACGTCAATACAAAAGCATTGACGTTTTTTTTATATATTAAACTCTTTTACGGCACAAATGTTTGCAACTCACCAAACGAGTAACTGTCTCCCAGTTGAAAATTACTACCCGCTTTTTCGAGTGTTACATTTTTGAAAACAATAGTATGTACAAAACTTTTTGGTCCATTAGTTGTAGTAGTAACTTCAATTGTTCCTCCAGCTTTTCCGAGCCATGTTTGATTAATGGTTGGCAATAATGGCGTTGTTGTTGCACAAAAATATTCAGTTGGTACAAGTCCATTAAATAAACTATAGGTCAACTTATTATTGACAAGTCCAATTGTTCCAATTCTAGGAGAACCAATAGGAGTTACTTCATTGACTATTAAGGTTGGATCAATCGCTAATACTAATGATTCGCTCTCATTGAATTTGTAAACGTCATTTTTATCTGAACATATTTTTAATCCTGTACTTATAAAATTGAACGGTATTTTTGGATCTAATGCTTTATAATAATCTCCAAAAGCAAGCGTCTCATACAACTGAAATGTGCCATCTGATTTTATAAATTTTATATTCTTGAAAATAATATTGTGATTATAACCTGAAATTCGAGTACTATTGTTTTTTTCGTCAACTGTTTTAATAGTCGTAGTTGTAATTTGAATGGTTCCCTCTGAGGCAGTTAATTGTTTATTCACACTTGGGCTGGCTGGAGGTATCAAATCACATACATTACCTTCTGCAACATTTCCATTATAAAAATTATAGACTACTTTATTCTCCGAATTAATTTTTAGTTCCAATGGACTTCCAACAGGTGTCGGTGTAGTGGTAAAAACAGTAGTGGGTAAATTCAGAATCAAAGCTTCGTTTTCTTTGAGCTTAAATATAAGATTATTGTCTGTACAGCTTTTGGCGGTTACTGCTGTAAAATCAATTGTATCTACATTTAAATCTCCATCATCGCAGCCCGACAAAGCAATTACACAAAACCAAATCCCTAAAAATCGTTTCATTCTTTTATATTTTCAACAAAAATAGAATTTTTAATTTGTTTCCTAAACTTTACAAACAAAAAAAGGAAACATTTAACCCAGATTCCGCATTAGAAATCTACTATACCTAAATTTGTATTCAATACCAAGTCTATAATAATCCAGATTCATTAAGAAGTTTGATGCAAAATCCGAATTATGTCTTTTTTACTATGTTAAATTCTGAGTCTTAAGACGCTTTTAAATTGGAATCTTAACCACTTCATTTTGGAAACTGATTCACTATAGAAATCATTATCTTTGCATCGAATAAAATTATTACATGAAAAAATATTACTATTATCTTGCTGCTTTTTCAGCCTTTTTCATCTGGGGCTTTTTTAGTTTGGCACTAAAACCGATTTCAAATTACCCTTCATTGGACATCTTGTTTTATAGAGTATTTTTCAGTGCACTAACAATGACTGCAATAAACCTTACTTTTAGAAAAGCCAAAATTCGCAAAAACTGGGATGATTTTTGTTCCATGACTACCAAAAGAAAGCGTAGTATTATTGTGTTAACTTTGGTCGGAAGTATTATATTAGCTTCTAATTGGTTTATTTTCATCTATGTGGTCAATCATATCAGTGTAAAAGCAGGTTCTTTGGCTTACTTGATATGTCCTATTTTAACAACTGTTTTTGCATTCTTTTTACTAAATGAAAAATTAAGTAATTGGCAATGGCTAGCGGTTTCTATAAGTGTAGTTGCTTGTATTTTCTTGTCAATTAATCATTTTCAGGATATTTTCTATAGCTTGGTTGTGGCTTCTACTTATGCTTTGTATTTAGTCAGTCAACGCAAAAACAGTGAGATTGATAAGTTTTTGGTTTTGAACATACAACTGCTATTTATAGCTTTCTTAATAGTACCTTTTTACCCAAAATACAGTGGCACAATTCCAGTAGAACCTTTGTTTTATCTATGCCTATTTTGTATCGTACTCTTTTTTACTATAATACCTCTTTTTCTTAATTTGTATGCTTTAAAAGGACTCAACTCATCAACAGTGGGGATTCTAATGTATATTAATCCTATCATCAATTTTGGATTGGCTGTTTTTTATTTTAAAGAGCAAGTAACTTTAGTACAAATAGTTTCTTATTCCTTAATTTTGGTCTCCATTATTGTTTTTAACAAAAAAATATTTTTTAGCCAAAACAATAAACCTAATATAATTATTGAGGGTTCAAAATCTATTTAAATAAAATGAAAAAAGTATATCTCGATAATGCATCTACTACTCCACTTTATCCAGAAGTAATCGTAGAAATGACCAAAATATTGACCGAAGATTATGGAAATCCTTCCTCTACTCACAGTTTAGGTCGCAATGCCAAAAGTATCTTAGAACTTTCCAGAAAATCAATTGCCAAGCAATTAAACGCAACAGCTGCTGAAATCATTTTCACCTCTTGTGGTACTGAAGCCAACAATTGGATTCTTCGATCTGCTGTAAAAGATTTGAAAGTAGCACGTATTATTACCAGTAAAATAGAACATCACGCGGTTTTACATACTGCTATGGCATTACAAAATGAATACGGAATTCAGATAGATTTTGTAAATATAAAATCCGATGGTGAAGTAGATTTAACACATTTGGTTGAATTATTATCGGAAGAAAAAAAGACTTTGGTTTCCTTAATGCATGTTAACAATGAGACAGGAACTATTTTGGATTTGGGCAGAGTGAGCCAGATTTGCAAAGAACATGATGTACTATTTCATTCGGATACGGTACAATCTATTGGAAAAACAGAAATTAATTTGCAACAAACACCTATAGATTTTATAGTGGCGAGTGCACATAAATTTCATGGTCCAAAGGGAGTTGGTTTTGCTTTTGTTCGAAAAAATTCAGGATTGCAACCTTTGTTTTTTGGTGGTGAGCAAGAAAAAGGACAACGACCAGGAACCGAAGCCTTGCATCAAATTGCAGGAATGGCAAAAGCATTAGCGCTTTCCTATACCAATTTAGACCAAGACAGAAATTATATATCCGATTTAAAAACATACTTAAAGGAACGCTTAAAAGCTGATTTTCCAGATTCAAAATTTAATGGTGAAAACACTTTTTATAACATTGTCAATGTGACGTTACCCTTTACAGCCGATAAAACTTCGATGATCGTATTCAGTTTAGATATGAAAGGAATTGCTGTTTCAAGAGGCAGTGCCTGTCAATCTGGAAGTATTAGACCTTCACATGTTTTGGCTGAAATGCTCACCCAAGAAGATCTGAAAAAACCAAGTTTACGAATTTCATTAAGCCATTTTAACACCAAAGAAGATATTGATTTATTGATTGAAGGATTAAAAAGCATTTAAAAAGCAACTATTTCTGCTTTAATGGCTATAATTCGGCTTCATAAAGATAGATCAAAAGCCACTTCAAATAGCTTTTACTTTTGCGTCATTAGTAACAACAAAATTTTAAAATGATGATCAAGAAAGCAAAATTTATGTTTTTGGTAGTATTAGCTGGTTTTTCATTATTCTCATGTTCAAATGAGGATAAAAGTACCAATACCGATACCACTACAACAACTCCTCCTGCAACTACCGATGCGCAAACCTTTAAAGATGTAGCTTACGCAACCACATCAAGTGCACAAAAGATAGATATTTATGTACCTGCAGGTGTGGGGCCATTTCCCGCAGTAGTGCTAATACATGGTGGCGCTTTTAAAGCAGGAGATAAAGGAATGGAATCTGCAAACGCTGCGAAATTAGTATCAAATGGGTACGTTGCAATATCCGTTAATTATAGATTGAGTGGCGAAGCGGTTTTCCCAGCAGCAGTTCATGATTGTAAGGCGGCGATTCGATTTGTTAGAGCCAATGCAACCACTTACAAAATCAATCCAAATAAAATTGGATCTTGGGGGTCATCAGCTGGGGGAAATCTTTCGGCAATCATTGGAACCTCTGGCGGAGATACGTTTTTAGAAGGTACTCAAGGAACTTATTTAACGACTTCTTCAACAGTACAAGCAACTATAGATTGGTTTGGTCCAATTAATTTTGCTAGTATGGTACCAGAAGCCTTAGCTTTAGGTTTCCCTACAACCTACAATGTTGCCAATGAATCTCAATATCTAGGAATTGCTGATGCAAATAATCCAGAGAATATTGCACTGGTAAACAAAGCCAATCCTAGTAAATATATTGATGCAAATGATCCTCCCTTTTGGATTCAAGCCGGAAGTGTAGATCCTTTAATTCCATATACTCAAAGTTTCAATTTCTACAATGATTTGAAGGCCATTTTGGGAGAGAGCAAAGTAGGCTATGAATTGATTGAAGGAGCTGGTCACGGTGGTGCTTTATTTAGTACCGATGCCAATCTAAACAAAGCCATTTCATTTTTTGATTCTAAACTAAAATAACCCTAAATTTATCTGCAAGATGTTACGTCTTGCAGATTTTTATTTTATGTATAAATTCCATACAAAAACATTCTTTTTCCTTGCCTTGGCCATTGCCATTCTTTTGTCGTTATCACCTATGCTAATTTTAATTGCGCATCACAGCAGTTATGAGATTTTGGATAAAGTGATATTGTTTACAACAGCTTTTTTGATCACTTTTTGTAATTTATTTTTCCAAAATTGGTTACAATCTAAGGAGGTTACGGTTTGGAGAAGGGTTTGGCTTACTGCAGTGCTAAATTTTATTTTATTTGGGATTAATATAATGATTAGAATTCCATTTTGGAACAAGATTTTTTTAAACAAACCACCCTTTGCAGTCATTGCTGGAATAGATCTAGTACGTCATGCGATTATTGTGCTAGTTACTTTTTGGGTGGTTTCTTTTTTAAGAAAAATGGCAGCCGAGTCCACGTATAAAATCAAAGTGCGAGACTTAGAAAACCAAACCTTGCAGTTGCAATTAAAAAATTTAACGGCTCAGTTACAACCGCATTTCTTTTTTAATAGTTTGAATGTTTTGGCCGAATTAATTCATATCGATGTTCAAAAAAGCGATCAGTACATTCAGCATTTATCCAATATTTTTCGGTATGTTTTGACCAATCAAGAGCGAGCAATTATTGACTTAGAAGAAGAAATTAACTTTGTTTCTTCCTATTTATTTCTTTTAAAAATTCGATTCGATACTACCATAACGGTGACTCAAACACTAACCGATGCCAGTGCTTTTTCGATTCCTTCATTGTGTACTTTAGTGGTTTTAGAAAATATCGTCAAACACAATAATGTGGAGCATATGAAAATAACTATTTCGTTATCAAGCGATAAGTCCTATTTTGTAATCGCTAATTCATTAAACAAAAAAAACAGTATCGAAGTCGATAGTTTAGGAATTGGATTGGCCAATATTGAAAAAAGATGTCAGTTGTTGCTCCAAAAATCGATCCTAATTCAAGAAACAGATAGCTTATTTGAAGTGAAAATTCCATTAAAAATCAAGGAAAATGAATTTTAAAATCATCATCATTGAGGACGAAAAGTTAGCCGTTACTCGCATCAAAAGAATGCTCAACGAACTCGAAGATTCCTTCGAAATTGTGACGGAAATTAAAAGTGTAAAAGAAGGCATGGAGTGGTTTGCGGCCAATGAAAATAAACCTTTGGATTTCATTTTATCCGACATACAGTTGTTAGACGGGATTTCATTTGAAATATTCGAGCGATTTTCGATCACAACGCCAATTATTTTTACCACTGCTTATGATGAATATTTGCTAAAAGCTTTTAAAAATTATGGAATTGAATATCTTTTAAAACCTTTTTCGAACAAAGAATTGAGTTCGGCCATCGAAAAATTCAAAAGCTTAAAAAAAGCTCCCTCTCCATCATTACAATTTTCTGAAGAGCTATTTCGAGAACTTTTGAAAAACAAAGAAAATAAGTTTCCAACTTTAATTTCTTATGCAAGAGACAAGATTATTCCCGTAAAAACAGAAGAGGTGGTGTACTTTAGTTTGAGTCATCAGTCCGTTTTTGCGCATACAGAAAATCATAAATGGGTGCTCAATGAGAGTTTAAACCAGATCGAAGACCTATTGCCGCGACATCATTTTTATAGAGCCAACAGACAATTCATTATTCAAAGAAAGTACATAAAAGAAATTGAAAACTATTTTGGAGGCAAATTAAAAATTTTGGCCACCATAAAACACGAAGATATCCTGATTAGCAAGGATAATTGCAAAGATTTTAAAGATTGGTTAAAAGGGTAAGCATACAATTGAAAAGAGTTCTAGTCACTAGCAAATTCTTTTTTTAAAATATCCTTCCCTAAAAAAAATAAGTTAGTAAATAATTTTAAAAAATAATAAACATATGAAAAAAACAACCCTTTTATGTGTACTCTGCCTAGGCTTTTTTTCTGCCTTAAAAGCACAAAATCCAACGGAAAGTTTGAAATTGGATACTTCTAAATTTCAAGTACAAGAATTGACAATCGATGGAAAAACGATCAAAGTAAGAGCCTTTGAAAACAGGATGTATGTAAGCAATCCAGTAGATACGGCGTATCAAAAAATGAATATTTATATTCCTGAAGCCTACTTTAACAACCAAACGGTAAATGGCTATACCGCTCAAACTGCTCCTATTTTCTTTCCGAATAAAGTTGGCGGTTATATGCCCGCCAAACCAGCCACGACCAAAGATAACCCAATGGGAATGCGCCCACCCATCAACGGAGAAATGCCTACTATGGGCAACAGACCGCCAGAAGGATTACCTCCGATGAGAGAAAGAATGCCATCAAAACCGTTGACTGTTGTTGCTGCATTAGCCAGAGGATATGTAGTAGCTTCGCCGGGAGCGAGGGGAAGGACTTTAAAAGATCAAAATGGGAATTTCACAGGCAAAGCGCCTGCAGGCATTGTAGATTTGAAAGCTGCAGTTCGCTATTTGAAATTTAATGATGCTGTAATGCCTGGCGATGCCAATAAAATAATTTCAAACGGAACGAGTGCGGGTGGCGCCATGTCTACCTTGTTAGGAGCTACCGGAGAGGCCTTAGATTATGAGCCTTATTTGAATGCTATTGGTGCGGCAAAGGCGAGTGACGCTATTTTTGCAGTATCCGCTTACTGTCCGATCACCAATCTAGAACAAGCTGATATGACGTACGAATGGCAATTCAACGGAATAAATACCTATAAAAAAGGAGGGCCATTTGCCAAAAACAATGCGCAACCACAAGAATTGACAGCTGATCAAATAAAAGTATCCAACGAATTAAAGGAGTTATTCCCTGACTATTTAAATAGTTTACAGCTAAAAGATAAAAAGGGCAACCTACTGTCATTGGACAAAAACGGGAATGGTACGTTTAAAACCTTAGTTCAATCGTATGTGATGGCATCTGCCCAAAAAGCACTAGATTCGGGTGTTGATTTATCTGAATTTCCATTTGTAAAGGTAGCCCAATCAAAAGTAGTGGGACTAGATTACGAAGCGTATTTAATCTTTATAGGCCGACAAAAAACACCGCCCGCTTTTGATGCTTTAGACCTTTCAAGTCCAGAAACGCAACTTTTTGGAACCACAACAATCGATAACCAACATTTTACGCCATTTAGTAAAACACATTCAACCGTTACAGCAACCACTGCTGATGATCAATTGGTAAAAATGATGAACCCGATGCACTACATTGGTGTTTCGGGAGTGGCGACTTCTAAGCATTGGCGCATTCGACACGGGTCTAATGACAAAGATACAGGACTTGGTATTTCGGTGATGTTAGCTACTTTATTAGAAAACAATAATCTTCAAGTAGACTTAGCATTACCTTGGCAAAAACCGCATAGTGGCGATTACGATTTGGAAGAATTGTTTCAATGGATCGACGGAATTTGTAAATAGGTTTTTTAGCTCTTTTTTTACAGATATATCAAATTTAAAAAGAAATTCGAATAGTAATCAATAATAACTATTCGAATTTCTTTTTTTCCTTTTCTTGTTTTTTGAAATAGCCTCTCAATAAAAAACTGTGTTTCATAGCTTCTAAATCTTCATTTAGCAGAATAGTCGCTTTATTAAGGTTTGTCATAGTGGAATCTATTTTTTTGACCAAATGAGGATCATTAGACAAATAATTGATTGCGCCATCTCCGTTTTTGATATTCAAAACCGTGGTATTTAAATTGGTTACCACTTTGTTTATCTCTTGACTTGATTGGTCCAAATTGACTACGATTGTTTTTATTTTTTGGGCTACAGCAGGATCATTTAAAACCCCTATCACACTGTTTTTATTTCCCAAAGCCATAACTGTTTTATTAAGATTCTCTACAACATCACTTGTTCCTTTACTTGTCATTTTAAGATAATTCATGGTTTGTTTCAAATCGGATGCCATAAGAGTATCATTGACCAATGTTCCCAATGTTCCTTTTCCTTGCGTTATCTCTTTAGTGATTTTTAGCAAATCTGCGGTGAGTAAAGCCGCATTTTTATTGGTTACACTCAATGTGTTTAATAATTCCTCCGTACGAACACGATCTGAGGATTGTATGACATCACCGGGTTGAATTTGTTGTTGATCCCCCTTCCCTGGCATTATATTAATTACCATACTCCCAACCAAACCATCTGAACCTATGCTTGCCAAAGCATTTTTTTTAATATGTGGAAAAATAGATTTATCAATAATCATATCTACATTGATAGTCGTATCATTTACCATTTCGATCGCTCGAACGGTTCCAATATTAACTCCTGAATAGCGAACATTGTTGCCTAATTGTAATCCATTAACATTACTAAAAATGGCTGTAATATGATCTGTACTCCCAAACATTTTTTGCTTGTTGCCAATAAAATAAACTACTAGAACAAAAAGCATTAATCCTGAAATAACAAAAAAGCCCAATTTAATTTTCTCTGAAGCAGTTTTTTCCATTTTATTTATATTAGTTTCTAAATCACTAAGATTATAAGTTACTAAGATTAAATTACTTGCATTTTTGCAACTTAATAGCTTAGGCGCTTAGCCTCTTATTTAAAGAATGCTTGTACTTTTGGATCTTTGGAGCTTAATAATGCTTCATAAGTTCCTTCGGCATAATTAATTCCGTCAATTAATAAAATCATTCGATTGGATATCATTCTAGCACAATCGACATCATGTGTTATAATTATGGATGATGTATTGTATTTTTTTTGAACGGATACCATTAGCATTAAAATTTCTTTTGAGGTAATTGGATCCAATCCTGTTGTAGGTTCATCGTATAAAATAATTTTTGGTTTCAAAATTAAGGTTCTGGCCAAAGCAATTCTGCGCTTCATCCCACCTGAAAGTTCATTGGGCATCAAATTCATTGTATTTACCAATCCTACACTTTCTAAAGCTTCCATTACCAAGGGTGTCGTATCATTTATGAATCCAAATTTTTTGGTGTGTCGCCGCAAAGGAAATTCCAAATTTTCCCGTACCGACATGGAATCATATAAAGCACTCCCTTGAAAAAGGAAGCCTACTTCTGTCCTGAGTTCATCAAGTGTCTCTCTAGAGAGTTGTTTGATATCTTTTCCCATTACTTCAATACTTCCCGCATCTGCTTCTTCCAATCCTATGAGGCATTTAATCATCACCGATTTTCCTGAACCCGATTTTCCCATGACCACTAAATTTTCTCCTTGAAATAATTCTAGATTGAATCCATCCAAAACACAATTGGTACCAAAGCTTTTTTTCAAATCTTTGATGACAACAATGGCTTTTGTGTTTTTACTATTTGATTCCATTGGACTAGACATCATAAAAAATATTAGATACAAAAACAGCAATAAAATCAATTATAAAAAGTAACATCGATGAAAAAACAACAGCAGAATTGGCTGCTAACCCAACTCCTGCCGTTCCTTTTTTGCAATAATACCCTTTAAAACAACCAACTAATCCTATTGCAAAACCAAAAAAGAAAGTTTTTATGGTAGAAGGAATAACATCAAAAAATTCCAGATGATTGAAAACCTGAGTAAAATATAACAAAAGCGAGACATCTCCTTTTAAATTTTCGACCAAAAAGGAACCCAAAAGCGCCACACCATCTCCAATAAAAACTAAAATTGGCAACATCAAAGTGGTTGCTAAAATCCTTGTAACCACTAAATATTTAAAGGGATTGGTTCCCGAAACTTCCATTGCGTCTATTTGTTCCGTCACACGCATAGAGCCCAATTCGGCTCCGATTCCTGAGCCAATTCGTCCCGCACAAATCAAAGCAGTGATAATAGGTCCAATTTCTCTAAGAATAGAAACGCTTACCATCGCTGGAATCCAAGAAACGGCACCAAATTGTTGCAAAGTAGGACGAGATTGCAAAGTAAAAACCAATCCAATAATAAAACCCGTTACGCCAACTAATAACAAAGAACGGTTTCCCATATTATAACATTGTCGGAGGAATTCTTTAAATTCTAATGGCGGCTTGAAAACTTCTTTGAAAAAACGACCAGCAAAATCCGAAAGTTCACCAATTTCAAGGAGAAAACTTTTGAATGCTTCAATGATTCTAGAAATAGTATTCATTCTATTTTGCGATTAATTTCTATTGAGAATGCTATTCAACTTTACTTATATCCATTAATTTTCAATGCCGTACTCCATATCCATTGAAATATATTTTTCTTTTTAATTCTCAAATAATCGAAGTCGGTTATGAGTTGCAATTAATTCTTTTTGCAAATGATCTATTTTTTGCAAAAGATTAAAAATCACATCAATACCTTCTGGATTTACTTCCAATTCGTTGTGCAACCGAATCATTCGCTCTAAATTATGCATTTGATTTTCATGTATATAAGGCGACTGTTCCATGATCTCAATTTCTATCAGGCCCAAATCATGAAGATGGTTAAAAAATGATAGCTCTACTTGATAGTGAGCGCTAACTTTTTGCAAAAGGATTTTGTCATCGGTTTTCATAATGTTCTAAGCTTCGCTAGTTCTTCAAATAACTCTTTTTCTTTCTGTGTAAGGTTTGTCGGTACCAAAATTTGGTAAGAAATATATAAATCCCCATACTCCCCTTCCCTTTTATATATGGGAAAACCTTTGCCTTTCAATTTTACTTTAGTGCCGTTTTGCGTACCAGGTTTTACAGTTAATTTCACTTTCCCATCAAAGGTATTGGCTGTTATTTCGCCTCCCAAAATGGCAGTGTACACATCCAAATCTACCGTTGTATACAAATTATGTTGATCCAATTTGAAATTGGTATGATTTTCGATATTGAAAGTTAGGTACAAATCCCCTTTTGGTCCTCCATTAGCTCCTTCTCCACCTTGTCCTGGGATCTTTATAACCTGACCATTTTCAACACCCGCTGGAATGGTTAAGCGTATGTTTTTTCCGTTGATAGTAAGCGTGCGTTTGTGAGTAGTATAAACATCTTTCAAGTCCAAATGCAATTCGGCATTAAAATCCTGACCTTTAAAAGCGGTTGTTCGACCTCTGCCTCTTGAAGCTCCTCCTCCAAACATCGATTCAAAAAAATCAGAATAGTCGCCACCACCACCAAAACCAGTTTGTTGACCTCCATCACTTTGATATCGTTGTTGTTGCTGTCTGGCTTTTTCATATTCCTCACCATGTTCCCAATTTTCGCCATACTGATCGTATTTTTTACGATTCTCAGGATTGCTCAAAACGGCATTGGCTTCATTGAGTTCTTTGAATTTTTTCTCCGCTTCTTTATCGTTGGGATTTAAATCGGGATGGTATTTGCGTGCTAATCTTCGATACGCTTTTTTTACATCCGTTTCAGAAGCGCTTTTATCAATTTCTAATACTTTATAATAATCTATAAATGCCATTTTACAATAATTTAGATGCAAATTTTATTTAAAAAAAAACAAACATTTCACACTCAAATTTAAGCATTTTTAGGGATTAAAACTATGATATACAACGTAAAACAGTAAATTTTACAAATAAAAAAAGGGACAAAAACTATTTGAATATAAAAGCCCTTTATTACAAATAGAATGTGTTTTTTGCTACTCTATAACATTACTTAATTTCACCCATTTTATTGTACCATGGATTAATAAATACTAGATATAAATTTGAGATGGCCCAACCAACTGTGATTAATAAAAAGAAGCCTATCTTTTTCTTTACAACGGTTTCAATATTGATGACATTTGCCAAAAACTTAGATAAAAATCCAATTAAAAAAACAATCAATGTGAATCCAATAAAATTGTAGGTAATATCTATTTGGCCCCAAGGTTTTGCATTATTCCAATTCAATATTAAATAACTAAGTAAGAAAATCAAGAGCAATCCCCCAATGAATAATACAGAGAATCGCAACCACTTTGACATTCTTACTATCTTAAATGGCACAAAACAACTTACTTTTAATTGATTTACCAATTGTTTTTCTTTTGCAGGAATAGAACAAAACTCAGCCACTTTTAAGAAATCCCAATTCTCATTCTTTACATTAAAAGAGTTACTCTCATGCATCATTTGTTTGTAACCACTATACATTAAAGCATATGCTTCAAGATCATTAAAAGAATCCAGATCAGTTCGAACTTCGCTTAAGCCTTTCTGAATTTTCTTCATCAATCCAAATTTCAACAAAGCATTTTCGTCCTCAATTTCTTTGTCATAACTAATACTTCGATTCACATCGGTACAGTTTATCCAACTCACAGGCAATTGTGCCAATCCGTTTTTTAAATGAACAATAGAAAGTTTATTTACGATTGAAGTGTATTTTCGGGATTTTAAATCCAACAATTGAATTTCACGTAACCGTTCCTGTAATATAGTGTCGACTCTAAAAAACAAAGACATTGCATTTGCTGTATGCACGGCATTGTCAGGCATTTGGGCACTGGCATCGCTTACAATAATTTCGTTGCATTCTTGTTCCAATATCGAAGCAATACCTTGATTGTCATGAACTCCTCCGTCTATTAATTCTAAATCTAAATTTTCATACAACCCTTTTAAAACTAATGGCTGAAATAAAACAGGAACACAAGATGATGCTGCAACTGCATACCCCAATCGGAATTTTTGATATGGTTCTGGAGCATTTTCATAATACATTCTTCTCAAACGGGGTTTTACGTCAAAATCATCTGAAATATAAGTGGGTGGTTCCCCCATCCAAGAAGCGGTAAACTGCCAGTTATGCCCTGTATTTACTGCCGTAGAATTTAAAATGAGTTGAGGAACTTTATTCGATCTTTTCCAATTATCTTCATTTAATTTAAATTTTTGATCACCAAAAGGAGTAATAAACAAATCACTCATATATATTGGTTTTTCCTCCTTTGAATTTGAATTTTTATAAAAAAGTGGTTTATAAAAATACTCTTCGTACAATTCTCCCAATCGATGGGAACGCGAATACGATTCTCCCTTCCACATTTTGATATTGTCGGAGAAACTAGTTAACAATCGCATTCTCAAGTTTTCTTGAACGGCTGTCAAAAATTCAGATTCAATTTCTTTTACAATTTGGATATAATCTTCTGGAACAATAGTTTCATCGGCTTTACTTTCATACAATTGTTTTATTTTCAAATAATAAAAAGCCCCAATAATAGAACCACCTGACACACAAGAAATAACTTCAATATCTTTTAATTTATTTTTTTCGGCCAAAGCTGCCAATACGCCAATATGAAACAAAGCGGCTCTAAAACCACCTCCAGAAAGTCCTATTCCCAACTTATTTTGTTGCTTTGGTTTTGGATTCTCAGTAGTTTCATTTTCGTCCAATTGAAGATTTAAGGCAACTAAACATTCCTTTTGCAGATCATCATCAATTTCATGCTTGTAAAAAGGATCTTTGTTGGTTGATTTTTGATTTTTTTCTAAAGTTTGATAATTTGCCAAATTATAAAGCTGTTTGCTAAAGGATTTTATTTGCCAATTTTCAGTTTTGTCTTGAGTATAAAGTTTGATGAAATGAAGTGCTTTTTTATACATTCGCAAACCAAAAAAAGCTTCAGCCAAAGCCACATAAAGTTTCTCCTTGGCTTCAATTCCATCCTTAAAAATTACTTCTTCGGAATCCATTAAATATCCTTGAATAATCTCTCTTCTAGTCGCCTGAGCGATTTCAAAACGATCGAGAGTCTCTGACGTTATTTCAGAAGAATCGGAGAGTCCTTCAAGATTTTCAATTACAATTAATTCATTCAAATGAGCATAATGCACCGCTGTATTAATACAATCTGACTCGGTTTGAATGGTTTTATGGGTTTTATTTTTCCATATCAAGTACCCTTTTTTATAGTAAGCTCTCGATTGCAATAAATTGTGAAACTGATGATCAAACTTCCATTTACTCTTATAAATAGCACCCGCAATTCCGAGGGTTCTTGAATTTTTTGTATGCTCTAAGTCACAAAAAGATTTGAGTACATTGATGGCTTTATCAAATTTAAAATAGGAAGATAAAGTACTGTCTTTGTATATATTATCGGCTAAATCCTGATATTTTGATAATTTAATTTCAACGCCTTGATCTTCATTATCCTCTATCTTTTTTAATAAAATTTCTGTAGCATATCCATATTGCTCGTACTGAATCAGGTTTTGGTATAAATAATCAAAATCAATTGCATTTGAAATATCTTCTCCCCTCAAATAATTTTTAGCCCATGCAATTGCTTGCTTTTTATCTTCCATAATAAAAATATTAAACTTTGATTTCCAAACAAATACTTCTCAAATCAACAATTATCGTGAGAAACATTTTATAAAATTAAAAAATAATTACATAATAAGCGAAATTGCCCCAAAACAGTTCTTAAAGTTTTCAAAATAAATGATTATTCTTTCAAAAAAAAATATATTTTTACAATATAAACTTACAACAAACAAATAAATAAAATGAAAAAACTACTTCTTGCCTTTTCATTAGTTACTACTTTAGCAACTAATATTTATGCCCAAGAAGCTTCGTTTGTCACTTCCGTCGAAGGGATAAAAGAGTATAGCTTGGCCAATGGGATGAAAATTCTATTAATTCCTGATGCATCACAATCGAATGTTGTTGTGAATATTGTTTACGGAGTTGGTTCTCGCCATGAAGGTTATGGAGAATCTGGAATGGCACATTTACTGGAACACATGTTGTTCAAACGTTCTTCAAAATTTACCGATATCAAAAAAACAATAGCCGATAAAGGAGCTCAAGCCAATGGTACCACTTATTATGACCGTACCAATTATTATGAAATTTTACCAGCAACAGATGAAAATCTAAAATGGGCGTTGGAAATGGAAGCTGATAGAATGATGACTTCTGCTATACTTCAATCCGATTTAGACACGGAATTCAGTGTGGTTCGAAATGAGTTTGAAATTGGCGAAAATTACCCTTCTGGTGTTCTGAATGAACGTATACTTTCTACTGCTTATTTATGGCATAATTATGGTAAATCGACCATTGGAAGTAAAGAAGATATTGAAAGGGTTCCTGCTAGTCGTTTAAAATTATTTTATCAAAAATATTACCAACCCAACAATTCAACACTTGTAATTGGAGGTAAATTTGATGAGAAAAAAACACTTACTTGGATCAAAGATTACTTTGCTTCAATTCCAAAATCTAAAACTGAAATTGAACAAACCTACACCGTTGAGCCTCCACAAGATGGAGAACGCTTTGTAGAATTAAAAAGAAATGGGGATATTCAATATGTTGCTATGGCTTACCACTCCCCTAGCTTTTCGGACAAAGAATATGCAGCCAATAATGCTTTAATTTCAATTTTGACCAATAATCCATCTGGAGTATTATACAAAACATTAGTTGAAACCAAACTAGCAACTAGCGTTTATGGCTATACTGGAACTTTAAAAGATCCAGGGATAAGTTATTTTGCTTGTGAAATTGCCAAAGACAAAGACATCAATACCGTTCAAAAACCATTTTTGGATGTTATGAATACGGTTCCTCAAATGACTTTTACCGAAGATGATTTGAAACGTGCCAAAAATGAATTATTAAAACAATTCGAAAATACGTACAACAAAACCATCAACTTATCAATTGCTATAACAGAATGTATTGGAGCTGGAGACTGGCGTTTGTTTTTTTTAGACAGAGACAATATTGAAAAATTAACAGTTGCTGACATTCAAAACGCAGCCAAAAAATACTATTTGCAAAGCAATAGAACTTGGGGACGTTTTATTCCAGAAACTACGAGCGAAAGAACAAAAGTAAGCGACACTAAGGATATAGCTGCACTTGTTTCGGGTTACAAAGGAAAAGCAATGGAAGCCAACACTGCAACTTTTGAAACTTCGGTTGCCAATATTGTAAAATCGACTGAAGAAGGGAAATTAGCCTCTGGCGGTAAATATGCTTTATTGGAAAAGCCTTCTAAAGGTGATAAAATTGAAGCAAGAATAATTTTGAGAATGGGAGATGAGAAGTCATTAAGCCAAAAATCAATGATTGCCAATTTGACGGCTGGCATGTTAAAATTAGGAACTAAAACCAGAAGCAAAAAAGACATCAATGATCAATTGGATCAATACAAAATTAATCTAAGTCTAGGTGGATCTGTAGACGGTTTATTTGTGAGAGTGAGCACGGACAAAGCCAATTTAAGCAATGCTTTAAACTTGGTGCAGGACATTTTAAGAAATCCTTCGTTTGATGCAACTGAATTTGAAAAATTAAAACTAGAAACCAAAAGCGGACTAGAAGCCAATCAAAACGATCCTCAAGCAGTTGCTAGTGAAGAATTAACAAAAATTACTACGTTATATCCAAAAACGCATCCGTATTACTCGGAAACTACCGTGGAGAGTTTGGCTACTTTAAACAAGATTACACTTGAAGATGTAAAAAATTATTATGCTGCTTTTTATGGTGGATCCAACAGTATCTCTTCGTTTGTAGGCGGAATAGACAAACCGGTTATTTTAAAGTTCTTAAACAGCACTTTTGAAAATTGGAAACCTAAAACAGGGTACAAAAGAATTTCTACTCAATATTTTGATACCAAATCGGGAGACAAAACTATTCAGATTAATGACAAAACCAATGCCGTTTTATTTGGTAAAATCAATTTGAATATTGGAGAAAAAAATCCTGATTATCCAGCTGTTGAAATGGCTAACGAATTACTGGGTGGAGGAGCTTTCTTGTCGTCTAGAATTCCACAACGTTTGCGTGAAACTGAAGGTTTAAGTTATGGTGCTGGATCTTATATTCAAGCAAATGCTATTGATCCTACAACAGAATGGGGATTGTATGCTTTTTATAACCCTACAATGAAAGAAAAGTTGATTGCTGCTTTGAATGAAGAAATACAAAAAGCAATTGCCAAAGGATTTACCAAAGAAGAATTTGACAATTCCCTAAAATCATGGTTGCAAGGCAGACAAACAATGCTTGGAACAGATGAATTTTTGGTTCGTGAATTAAGAGAAAATATGGATTTAGGTAAAACTTTTAAAGACTACGAAGATTTTGAAAACAAAGTAAAAAGCTTAGATGTTCAAAAAGTAAATACCGCTTTGGTTAAATATTTTGATCCTAAAAAATTAGTAATTGTGAATGCAGGTGATTTTGTAAAAAAATAGTTTTTTTTAAGTTGCTTAGAAACTAACATTCTAAGTTACTACTATAAATCACAGTTTTGAATAATTAAATAAAGTTCAAATTTGTTAAAAGGTATTGAGAAATCAGTACCTTTTTTTGTTTTGTTTTATAAAAAAAACAGACTAAAAAAACAATTGTTATTTTAATTCATTTTATAGCAAAAGAACAATTGGTATTTACAATTACTTTTCTTAATAATCTGATTATTACACCATTAATATTAAAACAAGTATCCATTTAAGATTAAAATTCATTCTTATTTTGTAAATTTATAATACTAATTTTTATTGTCAAAAATTATTGTCATATCAATACAATTATTACAAGAGCTTTAAATAAAACAAAATAAGCAGAACTTAAGTTCATTTATAAATTAAAAAAATAAAGTCATGAAAAAACAAACTGGAATATGGATTGACTCATCAAAAGCTATAATCGTTACTCTTGATGGTGAAAAGCAAAAAATATCTGAAATCGAATCTAATTTAGAAAACAAAATATACCATGAAAAAGAGGGAAGTAAAGGAACCTTCAATGGAAGTCATCATGGCAGTGACGAAAATAAATTTGATAAAAAACGAAAAAATGAAACAAATCAATTTCTTAAAAATATTCTTTCGAATATAAAATTAGTTGATGAGCTATATATTTTTGGGCCTGCTGAAACCAAAATAAAATTAGAACAAAAAATAAACACCGATAAATCATTCGATTCAAGCAAACTAAAATTGGTTGAAACTGCAGAAAGTAACTTAACCACGAATCAGATTGTAGCAAAAGTAAAAAAATTCTACCATTGAAAAAGGATTAGCTTTGTAGAACACAAGAGATCTTAATGATATTCAACTCCAATATGATAAAACATTGAAATGAAATATAGAATCGAAAAAGACACTATGGGAGAAGTCCAAGTTCCAATTGATAAATATTGGGGTGCACAAACGGAACGCTCCAGAAATAATTTTAAAATTGGTACACCTGCATCCATGCCAAAAGCAATTATTGAAGGTTTTGCCTATCTCAAAAAAGCAGCTGCCTATACCAATTGCGAACTGGGTGTTTTATCTGTTGAAAAAAGGGATTATATTGCCTTAGTATGTGATGAGATTCATGAAGGGAAACTTGATGATCAGTTTCCGCTTGTGATTTGGCAAACGGGTTCTGGCACACAAAGTAATATGAATGTCAATGAAGTGATAGCCAACCGAGCTCAAATACTAAAAAGACGGAGCATTACTGAAGACGAACCTTTTATTAGCGCCAATGATGATGTTAATAAATCACAATCGTCCAATGATACATTTCCAACAGCTATGCATATTGCAGCTTATAAAATTGTGGTTGAAAATACCCTTCCAAATGTTGAAAAATTAAGAGACACACTTCAAGAAAAAGCAATAGCATTTCAATCTGTAGTCAAAATAGGCCGTACTCATTTGATGGACGCCACTCCGCTTACTTTGGGTCAGGAGATTTCGGGTTATGTTGCACAATTAAATTATGGCCTGAAAGCAATAAAAAATACATTGGAACATTTATCCCAAATTGCTTTGGGCGGAACCGCTGTAGGAACCGGATTGAATGCGCCAAAAGGATATGACACAAAAGTTGCCGAATATATTGCGGCGTTTACTGGACACCCTTTTGTAACAGCTCCCAATAAATTTGAAGCTTTGGCAGCTCATGATGCTATAGTAGAAACACATGGTGCATTGAAACAATTGGCTGTTTCGTTGCATAAAATTGCCAATGACATTCGGATGTTGGCCTCTGGTCCAAGATCTGGAATCGGAGAACTCTTAATACCTGAAAATGAGCCTGGCTCCTCTATTATGCCGGGAAAAGTTAATCCAACACAATGCGAAGCGCTTACTATGGTTTGTGCTCAAGTGATGGGAAATGATGTTGCCATAACCATTGGAGGCATGCAAGGGCATTATGAATTAAATGTCTTTAAACCCATGATGGCGGCCAACTTCCTGCAATCGGCCCAATTATTAGGAGATGCCTGCCTGTCTTTTGATTTGCATTGCGCACAAGGAATTGAACCCAACTACAAACGAATTAAGGAATTGGTCACTAATTCTTTAATGCTTGTTACTGCATTAAATACCAAAATCGGATATTATAAGTCGGCCGAAATAGCTCAAACCGCACATAAAAATGGAACAACACTTAAAGAAGAAGCCGTTCGATTGGGTTATGTAACGCCCGAAGAATTTGATGCATGGGTTAAACCAGAGGGTATGGTCTAGATTTTTAGAATATAGAAAAGAGGAAATAGAACTTTTGGAAAATCGCAAAGCTATTACGTAATCACAGTTCACTCGTTTTCCTGGAAGCTCTTGCGTACGCGTGAGTGGTAGCAGCTAGCTACCGAAGTAGCGCGGATAACAAGACAGCATTAAGGGAAAGAGCCGAATAAGCGATCCTATAAGTTGGCTCTTTTCCTTAATGGTGGCACGCCCACACGAGCTTTAGTGAACCGACGAAGTAAATGATTTTGAAAACAGCTATATACTAAAAAAACCTGTAAATCTATACGTTTACAGGTTTCTGTCTTATAATTCAATTTTTTAAAATTTACTTTTTTTATTTACCGTCAACATAATCTTGTAAATAGCTGAAACGCTCGGTAAGTTTTCCATTTTCGGTCATTTTTGCTCTATGGAGGATTCCATCTTTGTCCCCATTGAAAAAAGCGGGAAGCACATATTCTGAAAACATTTCACCAAAACCTTCACTCGCATCTTTTGGCAATTCACACGGCAAATTGTCTACCGCCATAACCACAATTGCGGCGGGATGAAAAACATCTACTTCTTTATTTTCACTTGGTAAATATCCGTACAAAGGTTCGGCAATTGTGGAAGCTCTTAAAGTACATGCTATTGGACCATTTACATCGCAAGAAACATCAGCAACTACTTTTATATTACAATCATGGGCTTGAAGCATTTCGCGAGTCAAAATTGGAGGCGCATCATTTGCATAAAAATGTCCTGCAATATAGATATCAGACACTTTTGTAAAACGCTCAAAATCGGAAATATATTCGGTTGGATTCTGATGAAAATCTGTAAAATCTAAAACTTGACCGTCCTTTCTTTTATTATAATCTAATACGTCAATCTGCGTATAAACAGGCTGTGTATAGTTTTTAGTCAAGTAATTTTCTACTGAAACTTCTTTGATTTTCATGGCATCCAAAATTTCTTTGGCTCCATTACCTACTTTTCCAGTCCCCGTTACTACAATTTTTAAAGGAGGTAAAATCAATCGTTTCAAATGCATAATCAAGGCATCTTTTCCAGAAAGGGTTTCGGCTTTGGGCATTTTAAACAACTCGAATTTTATTCCAAACGCACGAAAAGCATTGTAAGCACCTACAATTCCAGCATAGCGACCAAAACCAATTAATCTTCGGTTATGGGAGTCAACAATGGTTTCATGATCGTACAATTCAATATTTTTTTCGAGAATGGCTTGTAACAACTTTCTATTATAAGGTTGTTTCTTTATAGTATGCGAAAAAAAGAAATAGGCTTTATTGGGAATCAAATTTTCGACTGGAACTTCTTTTACTCCAAAAAGAACATCGCAATCACTCACATCATTGGTTACTTCAATGCCCATATTATGATATTGGCTATCAGTAAACACCCTAATATCAGAGCTTTCAACCTTAACTGTTGCACCATGATACAACTGCTTCACTTTGGCCAATTCACCTGGTGAGAAAACAACTCTTCTATCTGGCGGGTTCTTTCTTTCTTTTATAATTCCGAACTTCATATTTTGAATTTAAATATATTATTATAACTATATTCGACATATTTGTTACAAATATAACATAATAAACCAAATACCTTCCTTTTTATATAAAAATTGAAACGTCGAAAATCTTAAAATAGTGATGATTAAAGAAGTATAAAAAAATACTTTTTTAGCTACAGAACAAAACAGTTGTTAATATTAAAAAAAAACAAAAACAAAACCGCGGGAATCTATATATTTGCTTTTTAAGTACCTCGAAAATGATTTTTATAAAAAAGGCAAATATACTACATTTACTTCTAGTAATGGTAATGGTTGGTTCGTGTAAAAATGAATCAAAAGAAACGACAAAACCAGAAATAAAAGATGCTGATCTTCCAAAGGGCATATTACCCAAAATGAAGCCTTTGGTAAACGAAACTCCAAAACTTACTGCCTCTTATGTTGCAGAAAAGAAAAGGGAAATAGATTCTTTTTATAATAAAAACTGGCCTAATAACAGTATGAATGGTGGCTTTTTGGTTGCTAAAAACGGTCAAATTATCTATGAAAAATATGAAGGTTATGCCAACCTAAGAGATAAAACTCCTATTACCAGCACTACCCCTATCCATATTGCCTCTGTTAGCAAAGTACTTACTGCAACTGCAGTTTTGAAATTGGTAAATGCCAAAAGAATCGATTTGGATCAAAAAGTAACTGATTTTTTACCCGAATTTCCGTATCCTGAAGTAACAATCAGAATGCTATTGAGTCATAGAAGTGGAATGCGCAGTTATGCTTATTTTACCGATCGTGATAAAAATGTTTGGGACAGGCACAATACATTGACCAATCAAGATATTTTAACCATAATGGGGACAAAAAATATTGGTTTGGAACAAAAAACAGGTACTCGCTTTGCCTATTGCAATACCAATTATGCCATGCTGGCTTTGATTATCGAAAAAGTAACCAAGCTTTCTTACCGTGAAGCCATGAGTCAAATCATTTTCAAACCATTGGGAATGTCAAATACTTTTGTACTGGATTTTGATAAAGACAAACATAATGTAGCGCCATCTTATAAAGCAAACCGAGTAGAAATAGGTATCGATTATCTGGATAAAGTTTATGGTGACAAAAACATTTACTCGACACCTAGAGATTTATTAAAATTTGATAGAGCAAGAAATTCACCTTCCTTTTTAGAACCCGAATTGTTAGCCCAAGTGTACACAGGTTATAGCAACGAACGAAAAGGAACCAAAAATTATGGTTTGGGAATACGCATGATCAATTGGGATAATGGAAAAAACTTCTATTTTCACAATGGTTGGTGGCATGGATTTACTTCTTCATATATTCCATTGAAAGATGAGAATGTAACTATAATTGCTTTGTCCAATAAATTTACAAGAAGTACTTATGCGGTTCGAAAACTATCCGTTTTATTTGGGGATTATCCTTTTAAAATTGAAGATGAATAGAATGATATTTTAGATTGAAGATTGTTTTTTTTATTGGTTCTGCCCTCAACTGTGTGGATTTTATCAAATAGAGACTTTTATCAAAATAAAATTTTGATAAATAATAAACCATTAAGGAATTAAGATTAATTAAGGTTACAATTGCTTAATAAATCTTACATCCTTAATGGTTTAGAGTTTTAAATTTAAAAACCTACACAATTCGTGGTAGAACCTTTTTATTCAATAATGAGATTTAACCCGTTGGGTAAAATTATTTTTACCACATAGAAACCAATGTCGTTTCTTTAAGGAACTTTCAGACCAAACTCGTTTAGTTTGTCATTTCGACCAGCGGGAGAAATCACATTACATGAACACATAATGTGATTCCTCCTTCGTCGGAATGACAAAACCCACTCTTAAGGAAACGACATTAACATAGAAACATAGAATTTATAGTTTTTAAAAGAATGAAATAGACGTTTTGCTTTTCACATAACAATTCTATGTGTGAAATAGTCCTATTTCTATTTATTCTTTGCCTATTTGGCAATAATCTATGATTCTATGTGGTTAAATTTTTACTTTATTTGAATTTCACCCAACGGGTTGAGATTTAAAATTTACATAAAATACAAAACCCTCCAAAAAATATATTTTGGAGGGTTTCTTTTAGCAGAATCTTGCAAAGTCAAAGATCAATTAATTGGCAATTATTAATTTAGTCGTTGAAACTTCATTGGATTTTATCACTTTTACAATGTATTGTCCACTTCTTAACCCAGCAGTATTGTTTCTGATTCGATTTTCGCCGGCAGTAGCATCAATTACAAAAGATTTCTCTTCTCTACCTTGAAGGTCGTATACTTTTACAGTTACTTTTTCATTTATATCATTACTAAACGAGATATTAAAATCTTCTCTAGCAGGATTTGGATAAATTCCGATTTTAGCTGGAAGTGTTTCAACTTCATCATTTGAATCGGCAATAATTTTACTCGATTGTGAGGCCATTTTTGCAGTTGCTGAAATATTCAAAGTGTAATCTTCTGTTTCTCCATAATTATAGGTTCCACAAGGAGAAGTAATAGAATTATAACTCACAATAACTCGCATTCTAACAGCTCCTGTAACTGCAGTAGATGGTACTGTAATACTTGGATTTAAAGTCGCGCTACTGAATATAGAATACACTTCCTCACCAGAATCGGTAAATAATCCATTGTTATTATAATCAATATATACTTTCCAGTACAGACTTCTAATAGCACTATAACCAGGAGTTAAGGTTAATGTTTTGGCAATACCTTTGGTAATTGCAGTTGATTGAGAAGTAAAATCGACATATCCACCATTTGCACTACTAAAATTATTTATAGTACCAAAGACTACTTTAGAAATCCATTCACTAGATGAACTATTTCCTTTGGATGCGCAATAACTTACCGCAGTACCTCCAGTTGTAGTAAATGTGGTTGTCCCAGCAGCAGAAGCGCCAGAAGTACAATTTCCAACAATTTCAACATTATAAATAGTCCCTAATGTAAGTCCTGAAAGAGGTACCGAAGTTGCAGTTGTATTGGTCAATGTTGTCCAAGTTGTTGCAGCAGCCGTTTTGTAACGAACAGTATAGTTTGTTGCAGTTGTTGCTGTCCAAGAAATTGTTGCACCTGTATTTGTAATTGCGCTTGTAGTTATTCCAGAAGGAGTTGCACAAGAAGACCCACTAGGCGGAGTTCCTCCAAGAGTTTCTGTCAAAGTTCCATTAACTACTTTAATATTTCCCCAGCTAGCATTGGAGCCTGAAGTTGTTATCCAATTATTTAAATCGAATGAAGTTGTACCAGTTGGATCACCTGCAATCTTAACAATCTTAACTCCTTTTCCGCTATTATTCCAAGTCAAAGGCGAACCAGAAGTTACCGTTTCAGGAGTTGAACTGGATTCCATTTGATAAAAATAAGCAAAGTGAGTAGTTGCAATAGCGAATACTTTGGCAATACCATTTTGATCAATACAAACTGCTGCATTTTCATATATTCCAATCCCTTTCGCGTTTAATCCAGCTCCTAGATCTTTCCACATTCTAGCCAAAAAAGAAGTTTGCCGCCCTCTTCGATCTGGATTGTCATAATGGGTATCAGTAATAACATTTGTCAAAATAGGATGACTTATAAAATCATTAACCCCAATTGTAACACCAGAATTATAAGGATTCGCAAGAGCATCTGCAGAAAGAACACTGGTTGTAGCCGCTGTATAGTAATATTTTCCTTGGACTGCACATCCAGCGCTTGATCCACCTACTGGAACTTTCTTGGTGTTGATTAAATAATTAATTGCATCTTCTACAGGAGTATCTTTCCAATATGAAATGTAATCAAATTGATTTCCTCCAGCAATAAATAACGCTTCTGCATTTCTAATTTTAATGGCAATTTCAGCAATACTTGCTTTTGCTCTTGTATCAATTAATATGGTTTCTACTGAGTTAAGTGTAACCCCCAATTGTGTATAAAAATAATCATTATGACCATTTGTACCTGTAGCACGAAGAACAACTACATCTCCTCCACCAGCTTTACCTAAGAACCAACGAAAAGCATTATCATTTGATTCTTTTCCACCATCCAGAAGAACTCCTCCAGTTGTTGTTGTCACTTTATCGGTAGTGCTACCTACTTTCCAGCTGGTGTATGTTTGTGCTTGAACACTTAATCCTAAACAAAAAACAAAAAAAGCCCGACAAAAATCTTTTTGAGCAAAATATTTTTTTTTCATAGTATTGTGGTTTTAGTTAAATTATTTTTACAATATTAATAAATAAAAAACGAATATGATTTTTTTATCTTAATTTTACAGTCAAATTAAATATTTTTATTATAAATATAAAAAATACCGATGAAATACATTTCTAAATACATTATAACTAGAATTAACATTTTTTTAATAATAAAATAACAATTGATTTTTTATATCATTTTTTATAAACAACCTTTATATACAAATAATTAACTATTTTTTTAAGTATTTTAAAACAATATAAACCTAAAAACATTACTTAAAAATCAAAACATAAAATAATAAATAGTTCATTTATAGAAAAATAGATTTTTTTTAATCTTACATGAGTTTTTAATTCCTAAAAGGATTTTACATTTTGTTTTTATTTCAGTAATATAACCAGTACCTTTGCAAAAAGTTTTTTTTTACAGATATTTACATTTCTGACTTATAAAGAATACTTAAAAAAATGGGGTCGACTGGTTTTGACAGCAAGTCGAATTGAAAAGTAAGCACGTCGAGAACTGGGACAATTCTCGTAAATAAAAGGTCTCAAACATTTTACACGGCGAAGGAAACTACGCTCTTGCTGCATAATCTGAATCATAGTAAGATTAGCCTCGTCCTACCAGGTAGGAAAGCAGGATTCATCTCGAAAGCTTTGGTTTATAGCGGTCGATAAAGATGAATCGTAAATTTAAACCTAGATTTCCATGAGCTTCGGGTGGATTTCGAAACTAAAGAAGATAAGCAAAGAGTGGTTGTTTCTGACCTAACTCCGAGACGAAAATTCATTCAGAGAATAAGCGTGTAGAAAGCTCTTTAGTTGCTTGTTTGGACCCGGGTTCGATTCCCGGCGATTCCACAAATCTAAATTCAATTAGAACTAAAAGCCTGTAAATCTTAGGATTACAGGCTTTTTTGTTTTTACCACTCTCCTAAACCATCGTTAAATCATAAGGATGCAAAATACATTTGAAAAGTACCAACAAAAAAAAACGATTTATTTTGCAACTGTTGGCGGAATAGAAAATGTGAATACTACTTAACTATTTGCAGGTTTATCGATTTAAAACGTTTCACTTATTTTGTAAACAGCAAGGATAGATGCTATGTAACTGCTTCATTTACAAAATCTATTTCTTGTAAGCAAAGCTTTGTAATAAAAGCGTCTCGTAAATTGCAGGTTAATGTGACAAAATTGATTCTTATACACAAATACCCCGCTCTTTTTTTGTAATTTTGAAAGACGAAAATTGCCTTAAACCGCATTTTTGACATACGTTCTTACATAGATCACCCCCTGTATTCATTGACCCAACTAACGACTGGATTACTATCCTTTTGGAATGCTAGTGCCGAACCCTGGAAAAGTGGTTACTCCTAATGATTACCGTTACGGATTCCAAGGGCAGGAAGAAGATGATGAGCTCAAAGGTGAAGGGAATTCGTTGAATTATACCTTTAGGATGCATGACCCAAGGATTGGTAGATTTTTTGCAAGAGACCCCCTAGCATCAAAGTATCCATTTTACTCGCCTTATCAATTTAGTGGAAATCGAGTAATAGATATGGTTGAATTAGAAGGCTTAGAACCTGCACCTCCACCAACAGCTGAAGGAGTGAGGGAAAATGCTGTCGACCAAAAGGCTGTAGCTAATAATGATTATGGTCCTTCAGATGTTGTTAAATCATGGTTTGACAATACCGAAAATAATAAATATTATAAAACGTGGGTTGGTCACGCTGTATCAGGAACTAACTCTTATGAATGGGTTGAAGAGGCAAATTATAAACAAATGATTATGCCAATAGCCATTGATTATGCAAAGTCTGAAGGTTGGAGTTTTGGGAAAGATTGGCAATCCGCTAAAGATTTAATTTGTAATCCTGGAGAGCCAAACAATATGATTTCTGGTGAAACCATGAATTTTTTGTCTTCACGAAATTTAGCAGGAGATTATACAGATTATTTAACTCAAATAGGTGCTCATGAGATAAATTCTGCCAATAAGGCTTTGGCTGGTTCAGCTTTTGGAGGAATAACTCCGATGGAGCTAGACTCTCCGTTTTTTGGGCTTGGATTGGGACTTAAAGGGTTTGCTACAGGAACGCAAGCGATAACCAAGTCGGGCATTAGGAATGTTGAAGCTCATCTAGCAACAATGGATTTTGATATGGGTAACGTGGTTATGATTCATAGATTGAAGAGAATTGAATCAGGACATATCAAAGCAACAATTATAGATATGAATTTTTATAAACATGAACTAATGGAGAAATCTTTCATTGCAAAAGGAATGAGTTATGATGCCGCACATGTAAAAACATTAGAAATTCAAGGGATAAAATATGAAAGTGGATTTACAAAATATTTATACACTGAGGAAGCTGATAAAGCTTCTCGTGGATTTGATATGTGGTCTGAAGGAATAAAAGGATGGTAATTATGGGTAAAAAAATAAAGGAATACTGGAGTTTCGAAGAAAATTCAAAATTAAAACCTTATCAATTAGGACAAGTTATTAATATACAGGAAGAATCTGCTAACTTAAAAAGGTCTACTGATGATGATTTTGATTATGAGTATATAGGTTGGGAAAAATTTCTATGGATTGTAACAATAAAAAACAGCATAATTGTTAGAATAGTTTACAAGAACAATTTCTCAATACCAAACTTTGATTTTTGGAATAATAATTATAATTTAATACATTCAAGTCTAATTAAAACTTGTAGACTAGTAGACGAAAGTTATTTAAAAGATAGAATGTGTGTAATCACAAGAGATGATTTTGTATCTCTAATAATTTTACAAAAAGGTAAAGATTAAAAAAAGGATGGCTCGGATATGTCGTTGGAACGATAGCGTAGATTTACCCCGATGGCTCGGATATGTCGTCGGAACGATAGCGGATTTGCAATCCCCGATGGCGCGGATATGTCGTCGGAACGATAGGCGGATTTGCAATCCGTGCCCACACAGTAAAGCCACACAGTTTATCTTTAAAATAAAAACAAAAAAACTACAGCCTTAAAAAAGTTGTAGTTTTTCTATTATGAAAATTTCCATTTCTCAACTAAAATTGTATTTTTGAGAAAAACCATTTCATGAAAAAGACGAGTCTTATAATTCCTTTGTTTAAGCAGTTTATAAAAGAAACCGAAACAGGGAAGCGTCTCAAAAAAAACGGTGAAAAGATAAAACTGGGTTCCATACAGAACTACTATTATGTAATGAACAATCTGATTCAATTTTCTAGTGATGCTAAATTTGAATTACGCATTTGTGATGCTTCCAAACTAGACAAACGCGAACTGCAATCTGAAAAAAGTTATTGGAAAAAATTCTACCAAAAATTCACTGAATTCTTATACAAAAAAGGATGTCATGACAATTATGTAGGAGCAAACATCAAAGTGATTCGAGTTTTTTTTAACTATCTAAAAAATGACAAAGACCTCTTTACAGGTGATTTTCAGCGATTGTTTTATGTTCGCAAAGAAGAAATTGAGATTTTCGTACTTTCCCCTGAACAGCTCAAGTTCTTAATTCACGACAAAGAGTTTGAAGCTTCCCTAATACCCAGCCACAGACGCATAAAGGATATTTTTGTTTTTGGCTGCACCACGGGATTACGATATTCTGATATTTTTTTGCTGACCAATAAAAATTTTGAACAAATGGAAGGTGAATGGTACTTGAAACTCAAATCCAAAAAAACAAAAACATTCAGTTTTATCAAGCTATCTGCGTATGCAGTTACCATTTTCCTTCGGTATCAATCTCAGGGCAATAAGGCAACTCTCTTTGGTAATACCAGTTTGTTCAATTTTAATAAAAGTTTAAAACAAATAGGTGAACAGGCAGGTTATACCACTCCTATTGAAATTTCTCGGGAAAAACAGGGCAAAACACAGCGCCTTACCAAAAAGACAGACACATCCAAAAACCGATTTTGTGATAAAATGAGTTCTCACATGATGCGTAGAACCGCTATAACAACCTTATTAATTTTGGGAATGCCGGAACATCTTGTTCGTAAAATAAGCGGACACAGTAGTGCCAGTACTTCTTTTAATCGATACGTACATTATGCGCAAGCATACATGGATAAGGAAATCGAAAAAGTACACAGTAAGTTGGAGAGTTACTAAATTAAAAACTACAACCAGAAAATAAATACCAGTTGCAGTTTTTTATAATTGCAAATACCCGGCTTCTTTTCACGAGCGGGGCTAAAAATCCATGATAAGCAGAATCCAAAAGCCTGTTATGTGGCTGAAAGCTTTATAAAGAGTGCATAAAAAAAGAAAAAACCTAATACCAGAATCAAATCCAGTATTAGGTTTTATTTATATTACTGCTTTATTTCAATAGAATAATTCTCTCCTCTTTAAAACAATTCTATAAATGGAACGCTTTTTATAAAAAAATTGTGTTAAGAGCAAGACATTTACACAACAGCTATGCTTTCCGTAGTCGTGGAGTCACTGCTGTTTTTTTAGCTCTTTTCTTAATGAAAATAATAAAATTATAAGGGACACCCCAGATATCACTAAAAAATTACTTGGAATATGTTTAGGTTTACCCATTACCCCTAAAAAATAGATAATACCATTTAAAAATGATAAAAAGGCATAAAATTTTTCATTTATTTTTACCAAATAAAAGCACAAAACTATACAAATCAATGAAAAAGGCCAAACAAACACTATCAAACGTAAACCATCAGCATTAAATGTATAATTGAGCTGACTCAAATATTCTACAAGAAATTTTATGCCAATAATAATATTTAAAATAACAAGGGCTTTCAAAACAATTATTTTCTTCATAGCATTACTTAATTGTTGGTATCTTTCCATTATCTATATCTTTCTTTAAAATCTCAGGAAATATGTCGTCAAAAGAATGTGCCCCCATACCATCAGTAGTAGTTATTACATCGCCTGAGTTAGGCTCAGTTCTTTTTACTTGAAAATATTTATTTACATCTAATTTTATATTCTTTGTTTTGGGATTTTTAAATGTTCTTTCAAAATTAGCATCACCATCAACATTTCCAAATATATTTGCTCCTGTTTCTTGCACAAAATCTAAACTATTATATAAATGTATATGACTATTAATCATACTACTCCATTTTTCTGGGTTCTCATAAGAATTCTTCGCATTATCAGCGGGCGTTGAAACAGTTATGAGGTTTATCTTTACATTTTGCCATCCCTTTGCATCCAAAGCAGCTCTTAAGATAGGAATTGCTTGAATAGCAACATTTCCACCATGACTATGTCCTATCATAGTAATAGCTTCTTCTCCATTTGCGGAAATCATAATATGGTCTACTAAATCCTGTGCCGCCTTATGTCGGTCTGTACTATTATTAAATAATCCATTACCTATACCCAACTTTCCTCCCCATTCAAAAGAGGCATCAAATGACTTGTTAGGTGTTAATCTCAACAATTGATTTGTATTTTCCCTACTTTGATGATTGTCATTATTATTTATCCATCTACTGTTATCACTCGCTGTACCATGAATAAAGTATGCTTCTTTACCTTCCAATTCTACGGCATCAATAACACGATTTTCACTAAATGCATACGGACTATTCCATGTATAAGACTTCTCAAGCGGGTCAGTTGCAAAAAACCTTCCCACCCTCGGGTCGTGCATTCTAAAGGTATAATTCAACGAATTTCCTTCACCTTTCAGCTCATCATCCTGTTCTTGGGACTGGAACCCATAGCGATATCCGTTAGAAAGAGTAGTCCCATGCCTGTTAGGTACAAGCATTCCAAAAGGATAGTAATCTGAGTAACTAAGAACGTCAGGAGTAAGTCCGCCATTTGCATCTACTAGAGAACGATCTGAAATCACAGAAAGCACGTTTCCTAAATGGTTAGAAAGCTCATAACGTTTGTCTCCTACAAAACGATAATACTCTTTAGGTACACCAATTGCGGCTACTGTTCCTAATCCTTGATCCAAGCCTTCACAAAGATCTCCCACACCATTTTTATTAACATCGGCTTGATCTGGGTTATTAATCGTTAAACAGTTGTCACAAACATCACCAATTCCATCTTTATCTACATCGCTTTGATCAAAGTTAGCGTTTAATTTGCAATTATCACAACTTAAATCGCCTGCTTTATCACCATCACCAATTCCGTCATGATCTGCATCCACCTGCAATGGATTAGGATATTTACAGTTGTCGCATACATCACCTACTCCATCTCCATCGGTATCTTTTTGATCTGGATTATACGTAGTTGGGCAATTATCAACTGAATCTTTAAATCCGTCCAAATCTTTATCACCTGCTGCAGAACCGCAATAGGTTTTTGCATATTGCACAGTTCCTAATGCCATTTCTATTCCTGTAGTGGCTTTAGTTTTTGTACCAGATCCTTCATCAAACAAGAAGTTATTCACTTTAATATCTTCTGGGTCTTCTCCATTATCAACAGTATATGAGAAATCACACATTTCATTCTTTAATGCTGAATGCTTAATTTTCACACCTGGTCTATACTCAATTTCAGTAGAACCTAATGTGTTAGGAGGTGTATTAATTTTTAAATCCCCAGAACCACTTCTCATTCCTTTATTTTCTTCACCATTTAAAACAACTTTAAATTCAGATTTGGTAGAATAAACGTTACCATTTAAAGTAATATCAACAATATAGTTTGTACGGTTCGAATTTAACTTAATTTCAGCTTTAAAATCCCATTCATTTTCTGGTATTGCTATAGTTTGAGGGGCAATTAAATACTTTGTCTCAACTTGATTACTTCTAAAAGAATAGCGTCTATTTCCAGAATTGTTCTTATAACTATTATGATTACGAAGGTATTTTGTTAAAGTTATAATTGGAACATAAGCATTACCTACTTTTTTTACAGTTAACAAAACGGAACTTCTATACGAAACAGAACGATCGCCTGGAAAAGACCCTTCAACTGAAGCACCATGTAATGCAGCTACCATATTCTCAGTAGTACTAGGATCTATCTTAAAATGAGCATTTAATGTAATAGACTCCGTTTTTGCTGTTTTATTATCAAACAAATTTAAAATGTTCTTTGAATCTGGATTCCATGAAGCATTATCAGTATCCGAAGCGAACTTCAAACCTGAAATTTCAGTTGACGCAGTAGCTTCTTTGCTTGAAATACTTCGTGCCGTTGAGGCATTTAATTCCTCTGCATTTTTAGCAAATGCGGCAAAAGTGTCTTTCGTGATTACTTTACGGCCTTGTTCGATACCCAAACGACTACTGCCGTATATCTCTTGTTCAACAAGAGTATAAGTTGTTGGTTGCCCTTTTGGCGTTTCCATCTCGTAAGTACTCAAAACATTACCTTGAGCATCACGTTCATAATAGGTGATTTTTGTATTGGTAGGAGTAGCTACTTTTTTAGCCGTTCTGTTTCCTAAACCATCATATTCAAAACTAATAACTACCCCATTGCTTTTGGTAACTTTATTTACTTTACCATCAACACGCCAGTCAATCTTATTTAACCCTTCTTTTTCATCTTTAATCAATTGTCCTATTTCATCATAAGTATATTTATTAAGACCTTCAATATCATTTGCAAAATCCCCAGAATTTGTTAATACATCATTTACGCTGACCAGTTTATTATTTGTTATTTGTCCTTTTGCATCTTTAGCGTAAGTATATTTCAAATCATCCATTGCTGAAATAGCAAGTTTGTTATTTAAACCAGATCGAGTAAGATTTACCAAGTTACCATTCCTGTCATAAGAATAACTCGAACCATAAGAATCCTTTCCGGCAGTAATTCCGCTTGCAGAATTAAAACTTAAACTTGACATTCCTTTAATACGGTTCAACTGATCGTAAGAATAACGATTAAACTGCGTAGGAACTGGCATTTGAGTAACATCTAACAATGATGTAACCATCTCTTTGATGTTTCCATTGTATAAGTTTGCATTACCTTCATTTTTTCCTTCTTTGCTAAGACTAAATACATTGGCTGTATTCAAAGCAGTAATTCTGGATTTATAATCTCCTGTATAATAATTCAAGGCAAAACCAAAGGCATCTTTAGCCACATTCAATCCATCTTTACCAGCATCATAATTGGTGTTCAATTGCTCTGAATTAACCCCTTTGAGCCAACCTTGCAAGGTGTAAATATAATCGAGTCCTTGTACTTTCTTGTCTCCAATTTCTACACGCGCCAATGGTCCATGATCATAATACAAATAATTGGCTTCTTTTTCCCAGATTATATTGTCTTTACTGGTGTAAACCTGATTAATTCTATTATCGGCATCATACTCATATCGGTGTATAAACTGATCCGTTTTTGCAGGCTGATAGGTTACCTTATTTACGTTTCCGCTTATTAAATCATAATCATATACAATTTTCTTAACTTCTTGATTGAGTTTTAAAGCAATAAGGTCTTTACTATTGGTATGATGTAACATTTCTTTTACATTTCCATGCACATCATAATCGTATAAAATCGCATTATCATAAGCAGACATAAGTGTCTTACTGGTCATTGCTGAAAAATACATCACTGCCGTAACCCTTTTTTGGTTGTTATCGGATCCATAAGAGCTAAACCAACTCGTTGTATTGGCCAAAGGCGTATCATAAAGCGTTTTGGTAACTTGCTGGGTATCTTTTCCAATATTATATGGAAATTTATCTGCAATAGCATCAACTGGAACTTCTTTGGCATTAACTGGAACAGGCACAACATTACCATATACTAACCTTCCATTATCATTAATACTTACGGCTGTAGTTGCTTTTATCTGACCCGCTTCGGTAATTCGTCCTAATTCATCATAACGGGTATAACTGAATTGAGTACCTGCTTTTTGTTTTGCATTTTGAGACATTACAATTCTACCCAAAGCATCATAAGCAAATTGCGTTTCTCCGCCATCTGGCGTTTTTTGCCATACCAATTGATTCAACGAATTGTAACGGTATTGTGTCTGCAAAGTATTTGCTGGAACAACGGCAACCCCATCAACTAAAGTTAAATCCTCTTTCTCCGTATTATTTGCACGAACAGTATTTATAGTTGTATTGGAGTTGGGAGTCAATCTGTGAACTCCTTCCGGTGGTACAGTTTGAATTAAATTACCCGCTTGATCATAATAATACAAAGTATATTGATACTCTTTGTCTAAAGCCGTTTCGGTCAACGTTTCAGTTATCCCTTCTAGAGCTTCTTTCAAATAATTTTGAATGAATTCTTCTTTTTTATTTGCATAAAATGAATCTTCCAATTGTTGTTTATTGGATGCTTTTACCGAAGCTGCAAATAACTCACAAGGAGTTAAAGTACTAGGATTTTCAACTTCTAAACTAAAAGTTGGAACCATTGCACCTGGAACACATTCTTTATTGTCTAAAACATATTTATCTGCAAATTGTGGCCAAGTCAAAGCTTCTACTGTTGGTGTTTTGGTTTGAGCCTCTAAATAATTGAAATAATAATTAACTACCAATTGAGTCTTACTGTTTCCATAATGCAACTTAGTAGAACCAAATTCGCTAATGGTTAAATACAATGGATTTTTAACACTTGATATACCAAACTTATTCAAATAATAATTATACTCATCGCTGATGTATCCATAATTAGCTTCACAGAAAAAGATTCCGTCTTTTGCTAAATTATCTGGAATTTCAAAATCAGGAACCTGTGCTTTCATATTTAACTTAAAAGCTGCCCATTTATCACCGCATACAATAGGAGCTACTGTCGGCGGAATACAAATATCGGAACAACTAGAAGTTGGAGTTGCAGTTGGAATAGCGTCACGCATGGTAAGTAACTTCCCAGAAGCCGATTTTTTGCTCATGAAAGAAGATGGGGAAGTATTATTGTTGTAATCAATTTTTCCATCTTGTGAAATAGCAACATAAATATCACCAGATCCAGCCAAAGCATTCTTAGCTGTTAATTTTGGAGGATAAACTTCCGAGGCAAATTGACAGTAAGGTACTGCTATAGCTCTTGCTTCGTATTTGGTTATTTCTACAAAGGTATAATGAGATATTGCGCTACCGGTCTGATTCACAATTTTACCCTGGTTATCCGTAAAATTAATAACAAAACTCATCGGGCTTACTACATCAATATAATTAATGTTTTTAGCGTTCTTTAAATTTACATCATAAAAATTGATGAAGTTTTTATTGTTCACACTTCCCGAATTTTCATCAAAAGTGATACTTAACAAACCATTCTCTATAACAACAGAATAACGATCCATTACAACGCTTTTCAAATTATTCACTCTATAACGAGTTCTTTCAGCCTGAAAATGAGAAGCTAATCTAGATTGGTCTACAAAATTTTTAACTGGTGAATAGTCTGAGATATTTCCTGCTTTATAAAAATCCCCATCATCATTTATAGTGTAATTAAAATTACCCAACATATCATTTAGAATATCCTTTACTCGATCCTCATAAGCAAGCTCTTCATTAGCTACTACATCACAGGAAGTGATACGCGTGTATGGTGGATTTGCTACACAAGGTTCATTATTAGGATTTGGAATGGTAGGGCAGGTATCGCACAAATCAAAAATACCGTCACCATCCGTATCAATTGTACCGCAATTTCCCGGACCACCTGGACCACCTGGGCCACATAAATCTCCATATCCATCTCCATTATAATCGGTTTCACCACAAGGTGAACAACAGGTGAAATACAATGGCATATTACCACTACCCGATCTAATTATACCCGTGATTTGGCTATTTCTAAAAAAATTGGTTTTAATTCTTACACTTAGTAAAGTACTTTTATTCCCTGAATCTAAACCATTAATAAATACACTTTTTATTACATCTCTTCCTAAACTGTATGATCCAAGATTAACAGAAACGCGTTTTACATCATTTACACTAATGTCAACTCCTTCAACAGTGTTATGCCATTTTACGATATCACCTTGTTTGATTCCAAAATATTCATACAAATATCCATTTACAAAAGTATCGTCATTTGAAATATTTAAATCTGCACTTTTCAAAGTAGCATTGGCTTGTAAGTGAAGTACTAATTTATTGAATGCATCACTGAATTTTTGTTTTTTATCACATGGAGCAATTATGAGTGACGAACAGTCTGAAACATTTGCTTTTGTGATTCCATCAACAAGTATTTCTTCTGGAGTAGTGCAACTTGACACGCTACCTTTCCTATTTATAATTGCAACAATACGAAATCTATATGTTTTAGAAGTACTGTTGTAAAAACCTGGCACTGCATAGAAGTTTTTAAATCCTGTAATATCTTCCCATTTTGGAGCTGTTACATTTACACCGCAAGGATTTTGATAATTTGATAAATTCTTAGCAAAACTTAATTCTATTGGACTGGAAACATCATTTCCATCCTGAGTAAAAACAATATTTAGTTTACCCCCAACTTCACGTGCTGTAATTTTCGGAATATTTGCGGATGCCTCCAAATTAAACCCAGGATTTAATTGAGCATTAAATATACTTGAAGTTAAAAAAGGCATACTTGAAGTATTAAAACCATTAATTAACAACCCTTTATCTTGAATAGTAGTATCTACCAGTCCTTTTAGGAAATTTTCCAAATCAAATGCTATTGGACATCTTCCTGTTTCAATATACATTTTAGATTCTATACTTGCTTTAGTTTCGGCCAAGAATTCCATGTCACCAATAGAGGAATCATATCCATAATCTGCAGGCACAAATCGTTTTACTTTATCCTTATACAAACCTGATGTCACATTTGAGCAAGCCAATTCAATTCCTGTGCTTGCAGGAATAGTAGATAGCATAGTTGGATTCTCAGGAATCAAATCAATAAGTGCTGTTAGTCTCTCAAAATTATTTGGAGAACCTACCGCTATATATTTTTTGAATAAGGTAACATAAGTATCTTTACTCTCTGCGTTCCCAATACAATCATTATAATTATTGTTTTTACTGGCGTAAATATGAGCAAAAACAGTACGGGTTTTTTCTTTTAAAGCGGTATAATAGGATCTAAAATTAGACCATATTCTTTGTTTTGTATTTAAATCGGCACTGTTTCCATCCTGCCCAAGTTGGTTAATTATATCTAACAATTGAGCATTGGTGGCATTAGAAAAAGCAACATACGAGGATTGTGGTGCAATTCCATTAGAGAAAACACCAAAATAATAAGCCGCTTGCAACATATTTAGTTTTTTACCTGATGGCAAAGCCATACCATCAAAATTCACTTCTAATGCTTCTTTCATTAAAGCTTTTCGAACATTATAATCATCAACGGTTTCTTTATCGTTTTTAGAATTATAAAAGGGGTCGCCAGTGTTATTGTTACTATTAATACTTAGCAATTGAGCTATTGTACCTGTACTACTAAAGATAGTGTTGTCAATCTGTTTTTTATCAGCATCATAAAACTCTTTATTACGCAATTGGTCATCAAATCCATCAGAATTTAACCCATCCTCATTTGTTTTAGTACACAAATTTGAATTATAAATATAATATTGATATTCTGGATGGTACTGCACTAATGAGTTGGCCCAACTGGTTTTCCAAATAGCAATAAATTGAGCAACATCTCTCAAATATTTTGGCTGAACCAGATAATCATTAACATCATCACTTTCGGGATCACGATCCAATGCCTTCAAGATAACGCCATCCAAAGCTGGTTCGTAAATATTTAATTCTGGGTGTTCAAGATTTTCGCTAATTAGTTTAACTCTAATTTTTGAAACTGAACCATCTTCTTCTTTATAAGATCCACCAAATGGTTTTTTCCAATTGTAGTTAGAAATATTCTCTGTTACATTAAGACCTGTATCATCATCTTTATAGGTATTTGTCGTATAACCACCGTACAATAATTGATTGTTCTCATTAAAAAGACTTAAGGGATCAATAATTTTTGCTGAAGGAGTATCTTCGTTTTCATCATCTGTTTCAATTCCATCTACAGAACCATACTGACCATGCGGGCTAACATCTCCTAACAACATGTCCAAATTAAGGTCACATACATTTATTGGTTGCTCACATAAATCCCTACAACCTGTAAGCAAACTTCTGAATTGAGCTTTGAAACGTTTTTCATAATCTGGTCGCTCTGAATTTTCAAGTTCAAGAACCGTCAGCATATTTTTTTCAACATAATTCGCTTCCGCTTTAACTATATAAGATTCTCTTGCAGCAACATTACCAAGTTTATTTGGCTCTGCAGAAAGTAACAATTGAAAAGCTGTAAACTCTTCTGTAGTTAAATTTTCACGTACTAATGATTCTTCACAACTTTTACAGGTTATGTTACAATCGGTCACAGTAATTTCAGCCTCTAATGAAGAGAGATCTGGCAAACATTTTGTACTCTTTTTTAATTCTGAGATATAATCCTCTGCATATTCATCTAAAACATCATGGTCTATGCGAAGATCTTTACTCAAAGGATAGGAACCAACCTTCAAAAAATTTGCTCCATCTTTTGCATTAAAGACTATATTCTTAAAACTTAATTCAGCTGCGTTAGTGCCATTTAAACTAGAAGCACCAATTTTTGAACTTAATGGATTATTACCTGTAAGCAATTCCAAAGCACAATCATTTTTCAAACTAATAGTCCAGTCATATACAAAAGGATAAAACTTAGTATTTAAACAGGCATCCGCATAGGAACCTTTGGTTTTAACAAAAGAATACTCAAATTTAATATCTCCTTCTTTGACTACAGTAATCGGAGTACTCAATTTAATTCCATCTTCAACAACACCATTCTCACCAGACACATATTTATCGTTATTTGACAAAAGGTCAGTGGTGGTCATAATATGCAAGCTTTGATTTTTCTCATCATCAAGTGAAACCAAATTACCTTTATTATCGCCTGCAAGAGCCGTTGCAACAGTTCTTCCTTGCGGATCCAAATAACTCACACTCACTTGCCCGTTAGGATCAATAACTGTATTCTTTTTGTAATGAGAATAATCCCCAACTTTATAACCAAAAAGACGGTTTAACTCTTCTTGTTTGGGATGGCCATAAAAATACTGCATTTCATGTCCTGAACCTATTTGATGGTCAGGTCCTACCCCTCCTTTACTTTTAATTCTTCCCGTATTATCAGGAGTGTAGACTACTTGAGAAAAAGGATAACCAATAGCATCTGGGACAAAATCCTGATGATTTTTCAATGGATCATTATTTGGCGAATAATATTTACCAGCTCCAGCTTTATTGGACATTTTAGGAACAGGAATTGGGTCACAATCTTTTACACTAGCATTATCCCAATCAAAATCTTTATGAGAATATAACGATCCTGCTTCATTGGTATTTAAATCATTATAAAAACGTATTCCAGATGACTCAATTGGTGTTGGCAGTACTTCTATAGCAGCTCTACCCTGAGTATCATATATTACCTCTCCAACAATTGCTTTATTGTTTGAATTTACTTTGGTTACTGTTTGACGATTGCGTAAAGAACCATCAAAATAACTTACCACTTCTTTTTTCTTACCGTCTTCGGCAAAAGAAGCTTGATACTGCCAGTTTTTCAAACCTGACTCATGAGCTTGGTTAATCTCTACACTATACGGCCAATCACTAACTAGCTTGTATTTATCTGCTATCCCTGAAGACCAAACTCCATAATAATTCTTTGAAGTGTTGTCCAGGAATCGTCCAACTGGTCTAATTCTATAAACCAAATAACCATTTGAAAACACTAAAGGAATTCTATAGGTAAGGTCTTTAGTTTGTATTCTCGTACTGTTTAATTTAAAATCCTGCTCGGTTAAAGCAATTTCATTGGGCAATAATTTACCGCCGTCTTTTTTATAATTATCAATCCAAGTCCATTCCAACTCATACTCCACTGCAGGAGCTTTGGTGTCTTTTGTCCAATTAATTACTAATTCCTCTGCTCCATCGCTGACTTTAGATACTACAATCTCATTAGTACCATTATATTTAACCAATTTATAACTTATAGGCAATACAGATGAATTTGAACCACTTAATTGTAAATTATAATAGCGCTCTGTATTGAATTTTAAAGTTAAATCAGTTGCCAAGTCAGCTACGGATTTAGAATAAGTTATTGCTGCAACAGTAACTTTTGCTTTATGAATTCCTGGAAGTCTATAGACAACATAATCATTAAGCTCAAGACCTTTTGTACTATTATTATGTTCTATTGTTAATGAAACCGATTTTGAACCTAAGCTATTTCCGCTAATATCGTATGAAATTATATCTAATTGTATTGTACAAGTATAAATAACATTATAACTAGGCGTTTTTTTGTCCAGATCATTAAAACCAAAATGAATGGTTACAGCTGGATTAATAGAACTAAAAATATTATGATTATTTAAATCCCCAAATTTAGAATCAATGACTTCCAAAGATGCTCCAACTTTTAAATTGTTTCCAGATTTAGAATCAATTACAGGTTCTTCATTCTGTCCAAAGGCAAACAATGAAAAAAATGTAAATACAAATACTATTATACTTTTATTGATATACATATATCTATTTTTTATTTTAATTATTGGAATTATTTCTTTGATCTACAATCTCGTACTTCTTTAACCTCTGGGACAAAACGATACCACCTTTACCTGAAATAGTAAAATAAGTGCTGTTTTTAAAAACCGAAGCATTAATTGCATTTCTGTTATAATTTGCATAAATCACCTCTAATCTCGGATAATGCACATCTGGTTTTTTAAAATCCTGCGAAAAATTAGTAGCTGTGTTGTAATAAAAAACCTGTTTTTGTAAAAAATAAGCTTTAGATACTCTAACTATGATTTTGGAATAGGGAAGACTCGAAAAAGGCTTTGCACTCATTGTTATTTCCCAATATGACTTGTAATCAATGAATTTATCAATTTTGCACAATTCTAATAAAGGCTTCATATCAAAATCGCCAAAATAAGTAGGGATCGGATTTGAAATCTCTATAGCTTTTTCCGGATGGCTAATCTTAAGATTTACCGATTTTGAATTCAAAATTTCTGTTTCCCCAATTTTCATATAGATTTCATTTTGGCTGTTTTTATAAAAACTTCCTTTATAGCTTTCCTCTATTTTTTTAGAATCAAAATCTTTATACAAAACATATTTTGACTGATACTGAAGCGGCTTGGCAACACTGTATTGCTGCCCTAATTTTTTAAAAACTGCGCTCACTGTTTGTGCATGGCCAAAACAACAATAAAACACCAACCAAACACAAAATATTTTTTTGCAAAACATACCTTATTTATCTGTATTAATTACGTTTCCTGAACGTGTCTCCTGAATTGTTTTAACCCCTTTGGCAGTTTCTTTTTTCACACGAACTAACCCGCCTTCGTTATCATACTCATAAAAAGTACTGTAATTATTTTCGTCCAATTCTGACATTAGTTTAAAGGTTTCAGGGTCATAAACAAATGACTTTACGCTACCATTTAGGGGATGAATTCTAATGTCATCAAAATACACAGGAACACTAGGACTTTTGTTCTCTAAAACAAAACCAATTGTTATCGCATCATGTGGGACTTTAATTTTTTTCACAATTCTTTGCCAACCATCGATAATTTCCCCTGAAGGATCAGCAACTACTGTAGCTATTATTTGCCCCGGAACATCTAAAGCCTCTTTTTGTCTATAAAACACAATATTAATTACAGAATTTGTATAAGACTTAACTTGAACAAAAGATTCCTCTTTAACCCATGCGCTCAATAAATATTCATGATCCGGTTCTGGTTTGAAAGAAAAACAATCATCGCAAAAATCCTTGACAGCCGAAACACCACATACAATCTGACTATCTGCTATTTTGTCTGAAATATAGGTTTCATCTGAAGCCAATAAACTAAAGTTATCATGACCAAAATAAGTTCCATTTTTAAAGTCACTTATACTTGATACCGGAAACTCAGTATCGCTAAATCCTAATAAATACTGTAAAGACTTAGTTAATCTAGCTGCTACTTTTGCAGTCAAACTTCTTTTTTGCAATGCCGTATTATAATTTGGATCTTCGTTACGATCCAGAACTTTTCCAGTTGATGGCTTATCTACATAAAAACCATTTTCAATACCTACGACATACAAATGGGGTAAATCAGGACTGCTTCCTTTAGCATTATTAAAATTCTTCATAGTGCTTTGAAGTAGCGTAGCATTTGCCGTTTGACAACCATCCGTAATCATAATAACTGCATTTGGTTTCAAAGTATAACTTATTGCTCTATTCAGTCCACTGTTCCAATAATCTGATCCTGCACTAACTCCTGTTTGTCCATTTCTAGATCCCAGATCATCAATCCAAGTGTAAAATTTATTTAAAACAGATGGATCAGTAGACACTTTAATTGGCTCAATAAAATCCGTTCTGGTATCAGCATCGCTATCAGACATTCCAGTTAATGAAATGTAAATATTAGATCCTATTTTTTCATTAGTCAAAGCTTGTTGGTAAACAAACCCTTTTAATTGTTTTTTGATTTTATTAATCTCTGTTAAATCAATTGAACCTGATTCATCGATCACAAGTGCCACGTGAGACACACAAGATAATTTCTCAACACAAAAATCAATATTTCTCACAAAACTATTTAACTCATCAACTTTGCCATCACTAAAAATAGTTTTAACAGGTGTAATAGTAGCAGCATCTGTATATTGTTTCAAATCAATATCCAAAATGTTACCCGAAAGAGGTTTTGGCAACTGTACATCATTTTCTGAACTTGCGCTCGAAAAGGAAAAACTTATGGTACTGCTTGTATTAATGAAATTATAAATTATTGGTTTTGCTTCAACCGTATATGGTGATAAGGCAGCCAATTCTTTGCTTGCATAAATATTAGCATCCACACCAGCAGGAATATCTTTTAACTTATTTGCTAAGGTTAAAAACAAACCTTTAAGTACGGGTGTATTCACATTTTTCTTAGTACACGATTCGACATTTGAACACAAAGAAGTAACTTCATCATATCCTTTTTGTAAAAAATCGCTAAACACTTTTTTAAAACCAACCTTGGCAATATCCGCTGTCGAAAATTGAACAAAATCAGAATTTAAAATCGAATTTGACACTGAATAATTAACAGGTGTTGAACCCATAATTTCAGTTAAAAATTGGACTGGTGTAATAATTATTTTTCTTTTAGCTTTTACATAAGTAAACTTCCCTTCTTCCACCAAAACAAAAAATATTTTTTTTGCTTTACCAGAAGCCAATAAATCTTGGTAAGCATTTTTGGCTCCATCGAGGGTAGAAGTATTGTTATCTTCAGAAATAATGAAGAACGAAACATCAAGATCGTCTTTTTTTAATGAAGTGTTCTTCAAAATACCACTATTAATCAAAGTCGAAAAAGTATTACTATAACTGTTGTCTTGAATTCGTATTACCGTTGGCGTACTATTAGAAATCTCATTCGCCGTTCCAACTTTGTACACATCTCCTGGACTTACCGTAATTTCTTTATTGACTACGACTGCATTTACCCCTTTATTGGTCATGTCAAATGTGGTCGCAAACAATTTACTATTCCTATTGTCTTTAAGGAAATCCACAACTCCATTGGCAATATTCATTCTGGAACCTAAATTTAAATATTTACCTCCAAAAGCCATATCTGGAATTTTAAAATTGAAATTGAAATGAACCATACAATTGGTAGGGGCACAAGATTCTATTGTCACTTTTTTAGTAAACGTTTCAAAACATTGTGTTACCATATCTGTAGCTACCATTGTAATGGAATAGTCCCCTGGAACTGAAAACGATACATTATAAAGACTCGATGCACTGGCCATTGAAGAATTTACAACTTCTCCTGTAGCATTGGTACTGGTCCAAACATAACTTAAGTTGGGAGCTGTAGTCTCAAATGAAAAGGAGATATTTTCATTTAGACATTTTTTTTCTGGTACTATAGTCATTTCCTGAGCGAATGTAGCTTCGCAACCATCAGCGCCAGTAACTACCAAATTTACATTGTATTTCCCTTCTGTAGTAAAAACAAACGAATGCGTTCCAACAGTAGTAGTGGTACTATTCACTGTTTGACCTGCAATATCTGTAATTGTCCATTTATAGTTTACTACTTCGCCATTGACCGAGGTTCCAGCTGTTTGCTCAAAGGAAAACTTTGCGGTTTGACCAACAGCAACTTGCTCAGTAGGTAACTTTAATATTCCTGTTTTTGGGGTGCAGTTAAGGACTTCTATTGTAATTTGGTTTCTTTCTAAAGTAAGATTTTTGCCAAACTCCCCATCTTTGGTCATTTTGGTGTTCTTAGAAATACAATAATAAACTCCTAAATCTTCTTCGCTCAAATTTGAAATTACATATTCTCTGTTAACTGCTCCTTCTATTAATTCTCCATTTGGTGAATAGCCATTATACCATTGATAAGTATCTTCAGGAGTGAATCTACCGTCAGTATACATTGATAAAGTAAAAGGCTTACCTATACTACCTGCAACTGTTTCTTCCTTATCTGTTTTGTCTTGATAGGCGTAATCAAATGCTACATTACTATTTATTAAATCAACATAAAAATCATCCAAATCAGCAAATCGAAATTTATTACCTGAAATAAAAAAAACTTGTAAATTTGATAAATTTTTCAAACTACTAGGGACAACACTATCTAATTGATTTGACTCCAAATGAACATTTTCTAAATCTGTCATATTACCAATTTCGACAGGAATAACACCATGTAAATCATTATTTTTTAAATAAAGAAGTTTTAGTTTTTTTAAATTACCAATTTCGGCAGGAATTGTCCCAGATAATAAATCATTATAACAAATTTCCATGTTAATAAGTTCAGATAAATTCCCAATACTCGATGGAATTGAACCCGTTAATTGTGTACTTCCTAAACCTAGATATGTAAGTTTAGTTAAAAAACCAATTTCATTAGGAATAGTACCTGTTAATGGATTCCAGTTTAGGTTCAAATTTGTAAGTTTTGTCAATTTACCAATTTCAGAAGGAATTGGTTCATTTAAAAAATTTCCTGCCAGAATCAATTCTTCTAGATTAGTTAGCTTACCAATACTAATAGGTATCGCACCAGTCAAACCAAAACCTTGTAATTGCAAGTACTTAAGGTTAGTTAAATCACCAATACTGGATGGTATTGATCCATAAGAACTATTCCTATAAGCCACAACCATAAGTCCTTCAAGCTTCGATAGTTGATTTATTTCATCTGGCAAATTCCCTTGTAAATTACTATCAGGTCCCAAAACTAAAAACACTATATTTCCATTACTTACAGTAACACCTTTCCAACCTGTTTGTGTAGCCTCATCCCAAGAAGTTACTGGTTTTGAAAAATCCCATCCAGTCCAATTATCATTATATGAACTCATATTGTAAAATTGTTGCAATATTGCTTTTTCTGAAGCTGGTATATCAGTTTCTTGAACTGATCGATTGCTTATAGACTTAGTACTTTGTCTTTCATTAATATTTTTAAAAAGAGCATCTTTTCGTTTTTTTAACTCCAAATACTGACTTTTTTGCATACCACGAAATTGATTAATTTCACGGGCCAGATCTTGCTCTTTTACTCCATGTTCTTTTAGAGATGTGGTTACTCGAGCAACATCAAACCCTATTTCCTGATCACTCAAATCCTGTGCAAAAGTTGCCAATGAACACAGTACCATACAAAAAGTAAGGATCCAGTATTTCTTTATTTTAATATCGTTTACCATGTTTATGGGTGTATTATTTTAATAGAATCGTATTTTGTCTCATTTATTTTTTAAAAGTAACACCAATACCGGCTGTTGCAGGAGATATTAATTGTAAAGAATTATTATTTGTATCAATTTGCATAGATGCACCATTTACAGAAACAATTCTAAGCGATGCCGTTCCTGATGTATTGGATTTTAAGAATTGTGAAAATGGAGATAAAAGATTGATTCCAATCGTTTTATCAATACCATTATAAACAATAGTAATACTTGAAGGCGTATAAAGTGGTAATGGAACGAAAGCGTTATTTACCCCTGAATAACTTATATTATAATAATGAGTTGGTGTGAAACTAGAAAAATATTGAAATTCTATTGTAACTGAATCCCCTTTTACAATTCCTAAACCATCCAATTTGATATCTGCGTGTCCTATAGCATACAAGAAATTTCCACCATTAGGGTATGAATTACCCGGAAAACTTTCTGATACACCTACATTTGAAAAGCCAATTAGTGCAGTTGGTGCTGGAGTTGGGGTTGGATTTGGTGTAGTTACAGAACCCGCATCACAAGGACCTATTAAAGTTGCTCCGCCAATAACCATTCTTGAGCAAACCGGTAAAGAATCTCCTGCTGGCACAATAACCGTCTGGCTCATACCATCGCAGTTTGTAAAAGATACTGTTCTACCATTGGTACCACCAACAATTTCGTACTCATTGCAACTCAAAACACAAGGTATTACACCTGAATGATTGACTATACTCGATGCAATAATTTCAGTACAAGGAGCATTATAACCAGACTCTGTTCTAGTTAAAGTATAAGTTTGTTTAACTCCATTGCCATCAATATAAATTACATAATCTGTACCTGTATGACCAATCGGATGCACTGCTTGATACCAATATGATTGTGTTGGTGCTGGAGTAGGCGTTGGTGTTGGCGATGATCCTGAACCTATTTTAATAACTCCTGTTATAGGTGTACACGCTGGTAGCACTGTTGTAAAAGTTTCAAAAGGAGTCTCACAACCTTTGTCATCCTTAACATTTAAGACCACGCGATATCTTCCTGCTCCACTAAAAGATTGTGATGCAAGAGCAGTTGTAGCTTTAGCTAATACTGTAGTATTGTCTAAATTATAAAAAGTCCAGTCGTAAGTTAAATTTGTAGCAAGCGTTTCTAGAGAAAAACTCGCATTTACCTTTGCGTTTAGAACTTGTGGAGTAGATTTTAGGACTCCTTCAATTGGAGTACATAATTTCTCTGGGCAAAAATTAATATGTTTTACACTGCATCCTTTTTCTATAGATCCAAATTTTGCAATAAAATTTGTCTCTGTTTCGGAATCAATATAACTCTCTAAATTGACATCTGTAACTTGAGCATTAGCTCCCATAAACACATCATTGTTATTTACAAGATTACTAAAAGAAAATGATCCCTGATTGTAATTGTAAATTGCTGGATTTGGAAATGTAATAAAAGGAGTTAAAGCAACTAATTCAGCACAAGTATAACCATTCGTTACCGTCCCTGCAGGAAGGCTTTGCAATTTATTAACTAAATTTATAAACAACCCTTTCACAACCTGCGCATTTGGATTGGTCGCTACACAACTGGCTGTTACACATTTTTTCCTTTTGGCTTCATCATATGATTTATCTAAAAATGTTTTAAAAACGTTTTGAAAACCTATATCTGCAACCTGGGCTTTTGAAAACATAACATAATCAGAAGTATAAATACTATTGGTAGCTGAATAATCAACCGGGGTTGAACCCTTTATTTGTGTTATAAATTCTAAAGGAGATAAAAAGGTATTGGTAGCAAAATTTTTAAATTGTCCTTCTTGTACTAAAACAAAAAATATTTTCTTTGTTTTAGTAGAGCTTATCAAATTTTGATAGGCAGTTTTAACTGAATTTATATCACTGTATTTATCATCCGAAATGATAAAAAACGAAACGTCAATGTTGCTAATTTGAGTATTACTTGAAATACCGTTTGAAATTGTAGAAAAGGTATTATTATAATTATCATCCTGTAACCTAATATATCTGGTAACATCATCATATACCTCAAAAGTTCCATTATTAATTACAGGTCCTGGAGCAGTGGTAATTTCAAAATTATTTTTAAGAAGTCTAGGACCTCCAGAACTGTCATCAAATGTGGTAATAAAAAGTTTCTTATTTACATTCTGAGACAAAAATACTGCTACTCCTCTTGCTATATTTTTCCTAGATTCAAGATCCAAAGTAATTCCACCATACACAGGCTTGTTATCAGGCAATTTAAAATTAAAATTAAAATGTGTAGTACAACCAACCAAAATTGGCGCTGCTACTACCGAAATAGATTTGGTAAACTCACTAGAACAATTCTTATCATCTATAACTTTCAAACTAATTGTATAATCACCCAATGCAGTTCCGATAAAACTATAAAACCTACTGTTATTTGAAGTTGTATCTAGCGTTTGATTGGCAGCATTGGTAACCGTCCAATTATAAGTCAAATTTGTTGCTGTTGTTTCAAATGAAAATTTGACACTTGTATTTATAAATGGTGTAACTGCAGAAGTGCTGAGTGTCCCTTCTATTGCTTTACAATCTGTTGGACAAAAATCAATATATCGAACTTCTGATTCTAATGTACAATCTTCAGCTAGTAATATAACTCTGCTTTTATTTGTTTTTTTACTCCAGTTCTGTTCATAACAAGTAACTAAATAATCCTCAGAAGCTATATATTGACTTAAATCAAAATAAATATCAAAATCATGAGGATCATGACGTTCTGTTCCATATGGAAAAGAAAGATGAACATCATACTCTCTATTTGGAGCAAATGAAAAATCAATTTGTGTGATATAATTATTACTCCCATCTCTTAAAGTTTCACCTTCCCCATTTCTTGTAGTTTTATAATTATATATTTTATCACCTGTACCATTGGTAATATAGGGCTTTAAAGCTATCAATTCTGGAGAAGCTTCACTAGCATTAATTTGATCATCAGTCTCCCCTTCAAAAGATCTTGACATAAGATTATTCAACAAATTAAAATACAAAACTTTCACAGTTACTGATTTAGGATTCAATTCAGTACAGCTGTTCTCTATTGTGCATAATATTTTCTTTGTAAGTTCTGTAGTACAACCTTTGACATTATCCTTAAGTAGTAATACAACTTTGTGAAGTCCCCCTGTTGTAAGAACAAATGGAAATATCTTTTGATTGCTAGTACTAATTAAATTAAGACTAGGATCATACAACTGCCATTCATAAGAAATATTTACATCTGATCCAGAATAAAATCTAAAATTTAATTCTTTAGGCTCATTTATTTTCACAGAAGGAACATTAAAATAATTATCTGTTACATAAATAGATCCAGCACGAGAATCTTCGGTAAAAGTACAAATATCAACTACATTCATAGTTCTAAAATATTTGGCTGAACAACCTGAATAGTCTGTCATTTGTAATTCTAAATTATACTCTCCAAGTAATGCTATTGAAATTGTAAAATGCGACTGTGTACTTGTTTCGACCAAATCTCCATTTGAGTTATACAATTTCCAACTATAAATATTATCACTAGCTGGTTGTACATATCCATCGAATGAAATAGGCAATGGAGAATTAACAGGAACTTTTACATTACTTTCATAATAGTTGGTATTTGCAATAGATATATAGTACCGATTACTTATTTCAGCTGGAATTTCGCAAGTATCAACTACATTGATTATTTTCTCAAAAGTAGTAGGACAATCAAAAAAATCCTTAAAACTAAGTGTCACTTTGTAACTTCCTGTGGCCGTATAAGTTTGAGCTATTTCAGTTGAATAAGGCGGAAGTGGTTTTATATTTTCTTTTATTGTTCCATCTAGGTTATAAAATGTCCAATCGTAGCTTGTTGCGATAGCATTTACTATTTCAGAATTAAATTTAATAGGATAACCAACAACTACTAAATCATCTTTTCTAGAAGGATTGATTTTTATTTCCCCAGTTGCTATTGTACATAAGTGAGTTACGGTAACCATTTTCTCAAAATGAGCCTTACAGCCTGTTGCGTCTGTTACATCTAGAGTTACTTTGTAAATCCCAGCATCTTGAAATCTTCTATTGGCTGTTTGTGTGGTAAATACTTCACCACTTGTAGTCCCATTTAAATAATAAAACCGCCATTCATAAGTAAGTCCAGTTGCAGTGGTATTGAAAGTTACTGTTATGCCGTCTACTGTTGTTGCTGGTTTCGGGGTTTCTATTGTGCCTGAGATACAACTATTAATTACTTTTAATGTAATTGGCTCGCGCTCTAACACCAATGGCGACATGTCTGGATTTGTTAAATGGTAAGATCTACAGGTATATGTTCCTGTGTCTGTTGATAACAGGCTAGGTATGGTATACTCACTACTGGTTGCACCAGTAATTGCATTACCATTTTTAAACCATTGATAAGTGTCATCTACCAAATACCGAGTATCTCCATCTGCATACATTTTGAGATCTACTGACTGACCAGACGGTTTAGTGATGGCTTCTAGGGTGTTGATCTTGGATTGATTAGAATAATCAAAAGCACTTCCTAATTTTGTTTTATAAGCTTGAAATTCTGTTACGAAATCTATGAAACGGAATTTATTTCTAAAAATCCAGAATAGATTTAATTTTTTTAAATTAGTTATTTCCGAAGGGATAACTCCCTCCAATTTATTAGACCCAATCCATAACGTTTCAAGTTCACTTAACCGACCAATCTCTGTAGGAATTTTACCGGTAAAATTATGACCAAGTATAAGGCTCCTGAGTTCTTTTAACTGAGCTATCTCAGGAGGAATAATCCCTCCTATAGAATTACCTGAAATATGTAACAAATTAAGTTTTATCAAGTTACATATCCCGTTTGTTAAATTACAAGTTAAATATCCATTATTAAGAAGGTCTAATTGTTTTAAATTTCTTAAATTTACAATCTCTGACGGCAAAACACCCGTCATACCTGTATTATTTAGTAAGAGATATTCTAGTTTTGACAAATTACAAATCTCTAAAGGAAATTTTCCCCCTAAATTCTGACCTAACTGTAAAAAAGTTAAACTCATCAAATCACCTATTTTATAGGACAAACCTCCTCTTAACCCATTAGTTTGATCAAAATTTAAATAAATTAAGTTTTTTAGACTATAAAACTCATCAGGAATTGAGCCAGTAATATTATCGCAATATGTAATAGATAGACTTTCTAAATTTATAAGAGAAGTTATAGGCAAAAGAGTATCTGTGAAATTAGTCCTACTCAAACCTAAAGATTTAAGAGAAGTCAAGTGCTGTAAATTAGTTAAAGAACCGGTCAAAGGATTATCCCCTAATTCAAGTATCCCCAAAGAGGTTAGACTGTCAAGATTAGGAAATACTACATTTAAGTTATTTAAATTATTGCTATTTAAAGATATGTTAACAACATGCCCCTCATTGTTTACGGTAACTCCATACCATCCTGTTCTAGTCTGCCAATTCCAAGAAGTCACAGGCTTTGAAAAATCCCAAACACCTTCGATTCGAACTGTATTACTCCAGTTATCCCCACCAGTACTATCGTACAAAGCCTTTAAGGCTACTTTCTCTGTGGCAGGTATGTCTGTAACAATCTGCAACCTCCCAGTTTTCGGTCTTGCTGATACTTCATTCTTTATTTTCTGCAAAATACCGTTTTCAACCTTTTTTATCTCCAAATATTGGCGTAGTTGCATGTCTCGCATCATGGTAATCTTATGGATGAGGTCTAGATCTTTCACCCCGTGCTCCTTAAGCATAATCGTCGTTCTTGCCACATCAAATCCAATCTCCTGATCACTAAGTTCCTGAGAAAACCCAATCGTTGTAATAAAAAAACTTATAATACTAAAAACTAATGTATATTTTAATTTCATCTTGATCTTATTCTTATTTAGTAGTTACTCCTGCTGTGCTGCAGCTAACTACTTGTTTTTTTAATACTGCTTTTTTACTCGGTTCTATTTTTAAGCTTTTCCTTCCGGTGTGGGATTGTTTGCTAGAAACACTTACTTCATTAACTTTCAGCTGTGCTTTAAAGTCAAAATGAGATTGTTTGGCACAGGCAATAGAGTCATAATCCTCAAAACCATCCGAGGCCAGCTCACTGTATTTAGTATTGGAAGCAACTGCAACCGGAAAACGATTGTTGTACCCATACAAAGCCGCAGAATAACGGTTTAAAGCATCTTTGTTTTCCACTTCTTGCCCGTAAGGATTGTATTGGGTAACTTGAGAAGCAAACGTCCATCGTTTATAGTTATCGACCGTAATCCCCCATTTGCCTCCTGTAAGTATGTAAAATGGTGCAAAATCGGCAAAATATCCTGTTTTACGAGGTGTCGGGTCTACAGTGTAGTTTCTTCCTGTTAGGTATGCATAGGACTTGTTGGCTCTCCAGTTCCCTAGTATGTTATAGAGATACGGGTTGTAGGAACGCTTGATAATGTCCTCTTGCTCGTCCAGACTATTGTCTTTTTCGTATTCAAATTGTAATTTACCATCTTTTCCAAAAAACATTCTAGGTAAATTACACTCGCATTGCGAAGGCCACATGTCATTGTACTCAATCGCAGAAGCATTTACAATTCGATCACTCGCAGAGGTAGAGAAGAAAGGATTCCCTCCTATATTTTCTTTGACAGTAGTAATTTTATTATTGGCATCATAATTATACAAAGGATTACGCATAGAAGTAACACTCGCCATCGAAGCCATTTGCAGGTTGCGATGACCGGAACGAATTACTTTTATGGTTCCTGTATTAACAATATTACCTTTAACCAATAATCCATCTTTATCCAACAACTGGAAAGTAGCTGCATTTACTTTTACTACCCAAGCTTTAAGTGCGTTTTTAGTTCTGCCATCAGTTCCAATACCGCTTAAATAAACTTCGTCACCATCAATTAAGTAATCCGATGCTTTGTAATCTCCAGCTCCAGTAAACTGATACTGATTGTTTCCTGTTTTGGCAACGTTCCATTCCAGACCAATATTCTTGGCTGCCTGACTCATTCCGTCATAACTCCAATAGGCCGGAAAATTAAAATTAAAATATTTATCATTGTATTCATTCACCGTTTCGGTAAGCAATACATCTCCAGTTTCGGCATCCCAAGCCAGGTTTTTGGTTGAAACTTTTGACCCTAGATCATAAGCCACTTTCTCCGAAAGGATTCCTGAAGTGTGAATCACCTTTGTGGTTACAGCAGTACGTATCTGATTCTCACTTTTAGAAAAACTAGGCAATGGCACAAAAACTATTACAAAAATTAAAAACAAAGGCAATCCCGCTGTATTATAATGAATTCCAGCTGTTGTAGTTGTGGATTTATTTTCTCTAAAATCATTAATCACATCATAGTCGACACCTACTAATCTCTTAGAAATTGCACCTTTAGAATCGACAGTTTGTATGGTATTGTCTAACAAGCCTTGATTTAGATTTCCACTTTTGACAACAGTATTATAGTTGTAGTCAACACCTGATATTGCTTCTTTTTGTCCTTCACCATATACTCGCTGACTTTTCATTTTACCATCCATATCATTGGTGTGAATAGAATACCCTTGCGACAAAGTAATCTGATTTCTAACATATAAATTCAATATGCTGGCAAGTGATGTTGATTGCTTATGACCTCCAGATAATACTGTTCGATCCACAATAGTTGGAAATTCATTAGCCGTATAAAACTCCGTTACAACTGTACCCGTTGCATGTTTTTTTACAATTAATGGATTTGTCGCATTTTCTGTATTATTTCTGGACAAATTACTAACTGCCACCCTGCTGTAAGTAACTTTTGGAGAAGGGAAAAAGGATTCACCAAACGGTTCTTCAACATAATTATCTGTATCTGGACCTAGTAACAATTCAGGTTTATTAACATCGTATGAAGGTTTTACAAATGGATTTTCCTTACAGCCTAGAGGCTCGTAAGTAGCTACCCCAGAAGATTTCTCTGTAGGATTTCCCTCTTTATCAACTGTATTATAGGAATACTGCTGTCCATAAAACTGTTTATAATTAGTATCGTTATCATGGCCTGTCATTACATCCCATTGATCATGAATACTTATCTCTTTTACTCTGCTGCCTCCGCCCAATTTCTTAGCATCAGGCTGCATTAAGCGAATCCATGATTTACCAGTTACAAATTTACTGGCAATTCCGGTCTGTTCTAATTTACCATTTGGACTCTTGAAAATATCAAGCAATGCAGGTAACCAACCAATAAGCTCTGTTACAACTCCTTTTAAATTATTCGTATCTTCTTCATTGTGCATGCTGTAAACTAACCTGTTCAAATTATGCCTTCCAAAATTCCAACCTGCTTTGATTATTGGGTTTACATCATGACTTTTAGAATTAAAACCATCGCCTTTATCTACATATTCAAGAGGTATGGCAACATATTGTTTTCCATTAATTTCTTTAAAGTCATAATCACTCATTTTCTTATTTAACCTCATATAACCTGTAACATAATCGTATTTATCAGTGCCATTAATTCCAGGCAGAGGATTAGGATTCACCATATTAAGCATAAATCGAAAATAAAGAGGATTACTTTCGTCACCAATAGATTTTAAATATTGATCGCGAAAAATTTCTGAGATAGATTTATTACTATTGGATGACTTATCTACAATTTTATGATCTAATTCTACATAAATGTATTTACCTAAACTTTTCAATGTGCTTTTTTCAGTATTACTAATATTTGCAGCAATAAGTCCCTCTTTGGTTCCACTTCCCACAACTTTAAACATTTGCATAGCATCTTTATTCTGTACCTTTCCATAATCATCCGATTCATAATTTAATTCCATTTGACCACCTGATGGCAAATGAATCGATTTTAGCAACCAAGCTGAAGTGTATTGATCTGTTTTTGCTTTGTCTTTTTGATCTACAAAAGGATATTCGGCATTGGATAGCGGAGCTGTAGTAGCCAGTCCAACATTTTCATCAACTGGTTTGTAATTTCCCCAAACATCATAAGCCTTCATATCATAATCAGGATTGAATCCGTAATTAAAAACATAGGGAGTAAATTTTCCCATGCTCGAATTTTTATAGGTAAAATAAATTTTGCTTAATGTTAACTTTCCTTTCTGTCCTGCATCCTTAGCATCGGTACTTGCGCTTTTACTATTATTATCAATCCCCTGACAAAGACTATAATTATATTCAAAATGTGCTTCTTTTATTGGAATTGCTTGTTCGCCTTTGGCTACATATTCAGGTTTTGAATACAAAGAGATTTTGTCTAATTTATACATCTTAGAATCAGCACTTAATCCTCCATTCTCTCCTTTCACTCCATATCCATCATTTCTTTCTGAAAGATGAAAGATAGCAATATGGGTTTTAGTAACAATTTTTTTAATGTATAGCAATTCTTTTTCGCCATATTGATAATTCCCTTTATTATCTTTTTTGCTAGAGCGTAATCCTTCATCAAAATTGGCTTTATTTTCCTCAAAAGGAACTCTCCATTTATAAGTATGGTCTCTATCTGCCGATTTGTTTTCATATTCAAATTTGGTAAAAGTGCCTAAGTCATCATCTGATGGGCCATCCCCTTTTAAATCCTGATAATCTGATGATAAAACTGATGTTAACAAATAAGTGTGCGCATAAGCTGGAGTGGTTATTCTGTTAAAATATTGATCTCCATCTTTTCGGTTTTTTGCAGAATTATCATTATTAGGAGTATAGCTCACTAAACCTTTTTTAGAATCAACATTTCCATATTGATTATTTTTATCGCTAATATCAAATGTTGTTTCTTTTTTTATTGAGTTATAAGCTGCTCTACCATAAATATAGCGTTCGCCTCCTTCTTTTGTAATTCTTATTTCAGCAGTGTGATTGTCTTTGGCAAAATCACTAAACTGGGTCTTGAATCCAAATTTTTTAGCTTCTGCTTTGGTCAATTTTTCAATAGATTGATTTCTGGACAACCTTTCTTTTCGAACTACCTGATTAATACTAGCAATTTCCGCTTTATTTGTAGAATATTTTGAATTTGTTTTTAAATTAAAACCCTTTCCAACTATACCTAGTTTTATTGGATTGTAATTTCCTAAATCAGTATTGAATAAACTTAACTCCTTATCCGTATGAAAACCTCCAATATTTTTAAAAAAGACTTTTTCGTAATCTGGTCTGTTATTTTTCTTCTTTTCTTTAAATCGTTCTAAAGCAGGATTTGAATTATTCCATATCGAAGTACTGCTTTTACCAATAGTCACAGTAGCATCAAATCCCCAATGGACTCCACCCCCAGCTCCAATCTCAACACCCAAATTTCCTCCAGAGCTGCCATCTGTTGTCTCATTATCATAGACATACCCTACTTGTGATTTATATGGGCGATACATTCCCGACACCCCTTGCCCTTGAATATTATACAAATCATAAGTATTGTTTGTTATAGGCAAGGAAGTAGTGTTTTTATTAAACGTTCTGTCCTTTTCTCTGTTAAAATCCAAAATAGCAGATTTCCCAGCATTATAAGTGTTTTCAAAACCATAGGCTTTTTCAACTTTATATTTCTCAGAATCTTTAATTCCCTGACTTGTTCTGTAACCTGAAAATTTTAATCCTGGCTCAATACCCCAAATTTCTCCTTCTAAATTTAAATTAAACATAAAATTAGAAGACACCATACCTAAACGTTTAGTTGGAGTATAAGAAGCGTCAATAAAAGAAAGAGAACCTCCCATTGAAAATGATGAATCACCAATTTTTGATTCAGCCGTACCAATAACTTTTCTCGCTTTTTCGTCCTTGCGCGTTCTTGAAACTGACATTGTCATTGCTTCAACACCCTTTCTACTATTGTAACTTACACCCGCACTTGCATTTAATACATTTTCTTTTTTAGCATTATCCTCATTTTTATTATTAAGCGTAGCACTTGGCGATACCGAAACTCCTTCTGAAGCAGATGATGTCAAATCCATGCCTACATTTAAATTATCAGAAACTTGATAACTTAGTCCCCCATTTACAGAAGTCCCAAAACCGTCGTAGTTATTGTATTTGATACCCATACCAACACTAATTTGTCCTTTAGGGTTCTTAATTTTATTATTCTCCTTAACACCAAATGCCGCCAAAAACACGTTAGCATTAGCTCCAATTGTCACATTTGGTTTCAAACTATTTTCATAAATCATTTCATCCCCGTTAAAATCGTCAGGGAGTCCTCTAAGCTGTCTTGATATTTGTCCTACATTAAGATCCCAACCCAATCCAACCCATGAAGCTTCTTGATCCATAGATACACCAGAACTATAGGCTAGGTTCAATGGATAACCGCCCACATCCATAATAGGAATATTGTAATTCAAATCACCACTAGCCAAATCTACCATATCCGAGGTTCCTATAGGTGTGAAGGACTCAAACTCTGGCTGTGAAGGCCCACCAGTCAATGCATAGATTTGCATGGGCTGGAATGTTTCTAAAAGAATCATCATAGCTAAATAAATAGCGACTGTTTTTCTAAACTTACTTTTTTTTACTTTTTGGATCATAAGGCTATAGGGGTAAAAGGATCTTTGAATTTAAATTTTAATGTTCCCTTTCTAAAAAGGTAATCATTGTAAATCAATTGTATTTTGTCGTTGGGATCTATTCCTGAGAAAAATAATAGTACTTTTTGAAAGGGTGCAATTTTATAATTGCGTTCAAAATTTACACCGGAACAGCGGATTGTATCTTTTTTGGAAGTTACCACATAGAAATCTTTATCAAGACCAAAAGACATGTACTTTACAGATGCAGTGTAATCCATCCCTGTAAAATCTTTTCCTAATAAATCTTTCTCTTCATCTTGTTGAAAAGTGAATTCTATAACACGCTCTCTTTTATTTTCTTCATAAAGAGAATCGATATGTTGGAGATTTTCACTCCCTAAATCTTTTAATAAATAATATTGAATGGGAACTTCAGTTGCAGTAAAACCGATATCATCCACCACTTGCGTATAGGATCGGGATTTCCAACCGATTTTTTCAAGGTTGAAATAACGATCCCTAATTTCAGAATCTTGTTGATTGTTTTTTGGTTCTTTTTTACAAGAAATAAGAAGAAAAATAAAAAAAATAAAAACTAACGTATTAAAGACCCTCATACTTTTTGTTTAAATAGGTAAGAAGATCATTGGTAACATCAATTTTTTCATCTGCAAACAATACCGCTTGTTTGTTGTCAGACCCAACTACTAATTGATAGTTTTTATCTTTGGAAAATTCAGCAGTGTAGCTTTTAATTCTTGACCAAATTTTAGTCGTTTGCTCAGCAGCAAAAGTTTGATTGAACTGTTCCAATTCTTCTTTTCCTTGAATGAATTGTTGCATCAGTTCTTTTTTTTCGGAAGCAGAAATTGTAGGAGACTGTAAATTGGAATACAAATTATCCAAAACTAATTTTCTTGAATTAAATTCTTTTTCTCCTACTCTTTTCATCTCTTTTGTCATTACAAAACCGTCAAACAATTTCACAGTATCAACATAGACGATTTCTTTATTCGATTTGAAAAAATAAAAAAGCAAGAAAATAGCTAACACACTTATTAATAAGGTGTTAACCACAAACTGAGGGGTAGGTTTATATTTAAGCACAAATAACTTGTTAATTTTTGAATTGCAAAAATAGAATTATTTAAGAATTTACAACCAAAAAAAAATAAAATTTTAGAATAAATACGAAAATAAACATAAAACAAACCAATAAACACATTTTTAGCAAAAAAAGGTATGTTAAAAAAAATATTTAACGACAAATTAAATTAACAAGTAATATTCATGTTATAGAAAACAACTTCAACGTAATTTTAAAAAAATAACACTATTTTATTTTCATTTTTAAACAATCAGTATTTTATAAAAATAACAGTTGCAAAATTTAAAAGAATACTATTGAAAAACTCTTTTAAATTTTTAATGTCAAAAACTATTCTTGCTTTCCAAATAAAATAAATTAATTTAGCCGTTCAATTTTTAAATAAATGAATAAATTTCTACTTTTTTTTGTAATCCTTACAACATACAATATTGGTTATTCACAAGAGAAGCCTCTTTGGGAAATAGTAAATAATACAACCAATTCTTCCAATCAAAAAATATTAAAAAAAGCTGAAGTAGACAAAAATTCACTTTATACCCTAAATGAAACAGACTTTAAGCAAAGAATGTTTCGTCTTCAAAGCAAATCGAATATAAACGAAATAATAAAAATATCAATACCAAACAGTAATGGAACAATAGAAGAGTTTGCTGTAAAAGAGTCGTCCAATTTTGCTCCCGAATTACAAGCGCTATACCCTGACATTCGAGCTTACTCTGGAAATGGAATTACAGATCCAAATGCTTCTATAAGTTTTAGCATTTCTCCATTAGGAATACAAACTATTGTTATGAGGGGAGATGGTGGTTCAGAATTTATTGAACCTTTGACCAAAGACAAATCAATTTATGTCCTTTCGACTTCAAAAAATACAAGCAAAGGAAATTTATCTTTATGGTGCAGAACTTCGGATCTTGGGTTGAATAAAGGTTTTATAAAAAAAGCCTATAAATTAAAATCAAATAATGGTGTTTTTAAAACCATGCGTTTGGCATTGTCCTGTACTGGAGAGTATGCAAACTATTTTGGAGGAACAGTAACGGGAGCTTTAGCTGGAATGAATGCTACCATGACAAGAGTAAATGCAGTTTTCAATAAAGATTTAGCATTAAAATTAGAACTAATCGCCAATACAAATTTGATTATATACACCAATTCCAATACAGATCCCTATTCTAATGAAGCGGAAGGATTAAATACCATTTCTGGTTGTACAGGAGACTGTCCAGGAACTTGGAACAATGAAGTGCAAAGTACAATTACAAGCATAATTGGAGAAGGAAACTATGACATCGGTCATTTATTTGCTGCCTCTGGAGGAGGAGGAGATGCCGGTTGTATTGGTTGTATTTGCAGTCCAACTACCAAGACAATTTCAACACCTGCTTATACCAAAGGAAAAGGAAGCGCCTATACCTCACCTGCCGATTCCAAACCTGAAGGTAGTACATTTGACATAGACTATGTTGCTCACGAAATGGGACATCAACTAGGCGCAAACCATACCTTTTCATACGATGTGGAAGGCACTGGAGTAAGTGTCGAACCTGGTAGTGGGTCTACTATTATGGGGTATGCAGGAATCACTGATTATGATGTTCAAAATCATTCTGATGATTATTTTGGATATGCTAGCATATTGCAAATACAAGAGAATCTGGCGACAAAGTCCTGTCCAACAACTACTATATTAGTCAATCAAACACCAACCATTAATGCAGGCATGGATTACACCATTCCAGCAAATACACCTTTCATTTTAAAAGGAACAGGATCAGATCCAAATGGAAATACCTTGTCTTATTGTTGGGAACAATATGATTCTGCCACCAATCAAACAGGTTCAAATAGCATTGCCTATGCTGCAAAAACCAATGGCCCACTTTTTAGATCTACCGCACCAAGTAGTTCGGCTAATCGGTATATGCCAGCTTTAGACAAAGTCCTGCTTGGCCAATTGACTACAACCTGGGAGTCAGTTTCTTCAATAGACAGAACATTAAACTTCTCTTTAACAGGAAGAGATAATGCGCCTTTGGGTTTAGCACAAACCAATACCGATGCAATGGTAGTAACAGTAATCGCTAATACAGGTCCTTTTGCAATTACCTCACAAAACAATCCAGGCACCAATTGGACATCAGGCACTATAGAAACTATAAACTGGACTGTAAACAACACTAATACTTTATCTGGTTCTACCAATGTAAATATCAAACTTTCAACCGATGGTGGTTTGACTTTCCCAATAATTTTAGTTTCCAATACACCAAATGATGGTTCTGAACAAATCATAGTACCCGAAATTAGTGCAACAGATTGTAGAATTTTAATAGAACCTACATCAAATATCTATTATGCTGTTAATAGTCAAACTTTTTTAATTAAAAATTCAATTGCATCTTCTTGTAATTCATACTTATTTACGACTCCTTTTGCAATACCAGAGTCTGAAGCTTATAGTTCATTATCAGTTGACGTACCCACATCTACAGAGAATGTGGCTGATATAAATGTAGAAATAAAACTTAACCACCCTTATTTACCAGATGTTCAAATAGAATTGGTTAATCCTCAAGGAGTAGTTGTTAAATTGTTTGATAGTTTTTGTGGCGCTTCAAATAACAAGTTATTTCTAAATTTTGATGATTCTGGAATTCCTCTTTCTTGCACTAATTCAACTTTACAAACAGTTACTCCTGCTCAATCGTTAAGTGCTTTTAATAATATCAATCCAGAGGGTAAGTGGACATTAAGAGTAAGAGATGCATTTGCAGGGGATAATGGAGTATTAGAATCTGCATCATTAAAAATCTGCATAAAATCAAATTCTTTAGTGGCTACAAATTTTGAAATCGATAATTTTAATTTATACCCAAATCCAAATAAAGGAAATTTTAATATCCAGTTTACGAGCACTAGTACAAATGATATAAAACTTTCCATTTACGATTTATTGGGAAGACAAATTTTTTATAAAAATTATAAAAACGAATCAAATTTTAACAAAAACATTGACTTGAGTAAAATTAAAACTGGTATATATATATTGGAATTAACTGATGGAGATAAAAAAACCGTAAAAAAATTAGTAATTGAATACTAATTGAGAATCCAATGCTATTAACCTAAAAATGCTGAAAAAAAACAAAAATAATTGAAACTAAAATAATATTTAGACTACAATAATTTTTGAAAAACAATTTATAAAATACTATCTTGTGCCCATTATTAAACTTAATCTGCTTTGAAAACAAAACTGTCTTTATCTCCACTTTACTTTTTTATTACTTTTTTACTAGTATCGTTTTCAGACCCTTATTCAATAAAACGAATCAGTGATCAAGATTATAGATATGAATTCTATGTTACAAACAAAACTACAACACCGAAAGCAAATAAAGTATATTATTGGTTTAAAGGCGGTGCAATTCACAGCGCGCAAGGTGATTTTGGAGGAGACTTACTAAATGAGGTTTTTTTAAAAACGTATCATAGTAATCAAATCGCCGAAAAAGGAAACTTTAAAAATGGCTTAAAAGTAGGCATTTGGAAAACTTGGCATCCCAATGGTTCACTAGAAAGCACTCAAAAATGGAGCAGAGGACTACGAACAGGCATGTATAACAAATATGACAAAAACGGACTTATTGAAGAAAGCGGTTGTTATAAAAATGACAAAAAACAAGGGAAATGGTATGATTTTGTAAAAAAGGACACTGTTAATTTTAACAATGGTGTACCAGCATTGAAAAAACAAAAAACATCGAAATTAGACAAGTTAACACTAAAACTTCAAGAGTTAAAAGACGAGCAAAATAAAAAAACAGCAATCGAATCTGAAAAAGCAAAAATCAAGCAAGCAAAAACTGCTGAGAAAGAATATATAAAAGCACAAGAATTAGCATTAGAAAAAGAAAAAGCAAGTGCTAAGATGCGTAAAAAAGAAGCCAATAAGGCTGAAAAAGCAACAAAATTAACAGCAAAAGCTACTAAAAAAGCCTTAAAAGAAGATGAAAAGAACAAAAAAGCATTAGATAAAGCAAACAATGAAGCCAATATAAACTCTGGTGCTACACCTAAAAAAGAAAATTTATTTAATCGCTATTATAATAAATTATTTAAAAAGAAAACAAGCAAATAAAAAGAAATGGTCAAGGCTCACAGTTTACTATATGCTATTTATATTTGCCTTATTGTCTCAATAATATGCGGTGCCTTATTGTTTTTTACAAATTTATACGGACAACTCAATCTATACTATAATCTTCAGGAAGAATTATACATCAATAATCAATCTATTGTAAATCTTGCCTTAGAGAATAAAGAGACATTACAAGAACCCATTCAAGATGAAAAATCAGGTATTATAGGAAGCTACGCAACAAAACCTTATGGTCTGTTAAATCTTTTGTTGGTGAAATCAGAAACAAATAAAGACACCGTTCAGTCTGCACATTTTATCGGACTTTACACCAAAGACAAATCAGCATTGTTTTTAACCAATTTCTCTAAATCACTTACATATACCGGTACCGTAAGATTGATTGGAGACAATTCACTCCCATCAACCTATATCGAAACTGCTTATATTAACAATAGACCCAATCAACTTATAATCGATGGAAAAAATACTATTTCTGAAAATCAACTTCCAGAGATCAATCCTGATTTTAAGAAAATATTCTATGGAATACGAGCTATAAAAACAAATTTATCTGATGTTGAAAAACCAAAAGATTCTTTATACTTCAACTCTTTTTTTAATACAACTAAAGAAATTTATCTAAACTCCATTGTTTCGAATGTAATTTTTAAAGGCAATTTTATTATACGCTCCAAAGATTCTTTACATATTAAAAAAAATACCGTTTTAGAAGATGTAATATTGATTGCACCAAAAATAACATTTGAAGCTGGATTTAAGGGAACCGTTCAAGCTTTTGCATCTGAAAGAATAGAATTGGAACAAAATGTTATTTTAAACTACCCTTCTGTACTATGCATTTACAACGAAACTGGGGATGACAGCAAAATAAAAATAAAAAAAGAGTGCAAAATAACTGGTGCTGTTGTTCTATTTGGCAACACAAATGAAATGATAGACAAAAATAGTATAGAGATAGATGAAGAAGGATTGCTATTTGGCGACATTTATTGCACGGGAAAATTATTTTTAAAAAGTAAAGTTTACGGTTCTGTTTATACCAATCGTTTATTTTACAAAACGGAATCTGCATCCTATGACAATACTATTTCGGATATAGAAATTAATGCTAAAAAAAGACCAAACTATTTTATTTCAATTCCAATATTTGATTCAAAAAATGTATCTCATGGCATCATTAAAAAAGTATTATAGTTTAAGAGCAAATTCTATATTGGAATCAGTCATTGCTTTGACTATTATTTCAATATGTTTTTATTTCACAATACTGATTTTTGCAACAGTTTTTACACCAAGAACATCTGCAAAATTCTATAATACCCAAAATAAAGTAAATGAATTATTCTTTTTATCACAAATAAAAAATGACTCCTTACTAAATGAAAACGAAAATGAAAATTTATCAGTTGAAGAAGAATACATTAATGAAAACCTAAAAAAAACAACCATCCGCTTTAAAGACAGCGCACAGTTTGAGTTTGAAAAAAGTTTTTATATTCAAAATAATCATGAATAACAGAAAAATGACATCTGCTTTTTCTATAGTAGAGGCTATTGTCGGAATGGCTATAACCGCTATCATTATGAGCATAATATTTGTGGTTTTTTCTATTGTAACAGAAAGAATGATGGATTACAAAAATCAGAATGAATCAATCTGTGATTTAAATAGATTGACTTATAGTGTCAACAAAGATATTTTTGAAAACGAAAAAATGACTGTTATTGACAATGAAATTACATTTAAAGGTTATTCTGGAGAAAACATAAAATATAGTTTTCTTGAAGACTATACTTTGAGAAATAATGAAATATTCATAGATACATTTAAAATTAAGCTTAATCAAATACATATTGATACTGTAAAAAGTAAATCGGAACAATTTGTTTTTCAAAAATTGAAATTCAATATAGAAATAAATGAAAACAAAATGGACTTAAAATTCTATAAGCGCATTTATGCAAATGAATTATTATTAAAAGAAAACAACGAAAAATGAGTCTTGATTTAAGTACATATAAACCTGCAAAATCTAAAAAAAAACCAATTAAAATTGAAAGTATTAATCTTCAGTTTTCAAAATCACTTTCAGATAAACAAAAAGAAGTATTTTACAGAGAGTTGAGTATGCTTTTAAAATCGGGAGTCGATTTTAAAAAAGCATTAGAAATATTAGGCAACCAGTCTTCCAATAAATTTGAAAAAGAAATAATCATTGAATTAAAGAACAAGGTTGTAGAAGGAAGAAGCATTTATGAATCAATAAAAGAAACAAATCAATTTTCACCTTACGAATATTACAGCATTCAAATAGGAGAAGAAACCCGTAAACTAGAAGAAGTTTTAGCCGAATTACAAAAATATTTCAACAGAAAAATCCAAATGAAAAGGCAAATTATCTCTGTGTTGACCTATCCAGCGATTGTAATGCTGGTTACCTTTTTGGTGCTTTATTTTATGCTCAATAAAGTAGTGCCAATGTTCAGTTCTGTTTTCAGACAATTTGGAAGTGAATTACCACAAAGCACTCAAATCATTATAAAATTATCAAATCATTCAGGAGCAATTTTTACGGTCGTATTAGCCATTATAATTGGGCTAATCGCTACACATACTTTACTTAAAAAAGATCAAAATTACCGAGCATTTACAACAAAAATAATTTTGAGAACACCCTATTTTGGAAATTTAATTCGAAAAATTTATATATCCCGCTTTTGCCAAGCTATGAATTTATTAATTACATCTAAAACAACATTAATAAATTCTTTGACATTAACCGCAAAAATGATAGGCTTCTATCCTATTGAAGTTGCTATTGAAGAAATAAAAGAAGATATAACAAGAGGAGCTTCCTTACATGAAAGTTTAAAAAAACACAATGTATTCGAGAATAAAATGGTTTCTATGGTTGAAGTAGCTGAACAAGTGAATCAACTTGAAACTATGTTTGAAAGGTTAACAGAACAATATAATGAGGAAATTAGCCATCAAACAAAGATGATAGGTGTTATTTTGGAACCTATGATCATTATAGTAATTGGAGTGATTGTTGGAGTAATAATGGTCTCTATGTATGCCCCAATGTTTGATTTAAGTAAAATAATAAATAAATAACAATAATTTCATTACTATTTGTATTTTTGCGACTTTTGGAATTAACAATTTTTAACGAATAAAATAACATAAAGATGTTGAATAATATTAAAAAATACTTTCAAAACACCAAAACAACAATGGTTAAAGCCTACTCTTTAACTGAAATTTTGATTGTTTTATGTATCATTGGTATACTACTCTTAATGGTATTACCCAATCAAACCTCAGTTATTGGTCAAGCAAAAGCGATTGAGGCTCAAGCGATGTTAAATCAAGTTTATGGCCTAGAAAAAAGCCATTTTTATAGACATTCAAAATATTCAAGTAACCTAGAAGAGCTTGGTTTCGAACCAGAACTTACCGTTGACGAAGGCGGTCAAGCGGTATATAAAATTGAAATAGTAGAAGCTTCAAATGATTCCTTTTTGGCTCGAGCAACAGCAACCTCAGATTTGGATGGAGATGGAGCTTTAAACACTTGGGAAATTGATAGTAAAAAAATGTTAACAGAAGTAACAAAAGAATAAATTGGATATAATTTTTATAGGTTTATTACTTTGTCTACTTGTTCTGTTTTTTCAAGATTGGAAATACAGAGCAATTCATGTGGTTTTGCCTATACTTATTTTCTTGTCATCCTATTTTATAATAAAACAAGAAAATAAACTTTCAAATAAAATCATGATTCTAAACTTATGCTTTTTTCTAATAACTCTAAGCATATTAACCCTTTATATGAGTTTAAAAAACAAATGCTTTTTAAATCCTTTTGAGAACTATTTTGGTTTAGGTGATTTGTTATTTTACATCAGCATTGCTCCTTTATTCAATCTTAAAAACTACGTTCTCTTTTTTATACTTTCAATGATTTTTGCCATTTGTTTACAATTTACATTGAGAAAAAAAATGAAACACAATACGGTACCTTTAGCAGGATTTTCGGCATTATTTTTATTCATAATTCTTGCAATGGATGGTTTATTAAGCATCCCGAAAATCTCTTTAATATAATGCAGACTATAATAGTTCATCCGGAAAATCAGCATATTTTGTCCAATGACATAGCAAATCAGTATAGAGTATTGCCAAAAACTGTATCTGATTCTTGTTTAGAACTTTATATAGATGAATCGAATAACAATCTGGATACCAAAGAAGAATTAGAACTTTTTATTGGAAAAAACATATCCTTAATCTCATTTGATTCATCAGAAATTGAAAAAGCATTATCCATTTATTATCGCAAAGAACGGCTTACTGGTTCAAGTAAATCCATTAATGTAGACAAAGGTGATTTCCTTGAAAATTTATTGGGAGAAGCAAAATCTCTAAAATGCAGTGATATTCATTTTGAAATTTATGAAGATTCATCCAGAATTCGGTTTAGAATTGATGGCCAGTTAATCGAGCGATATAAAGTTGAAAAAGACAATTATCTGGAATTAGTCAACAAAGTAAAGATAAAAGCTAAGCTTAACATTACCGAAAAACGTTTGCCACAAGATGGAAGAATCACTAATGACTCATTTGACATTAGGGTCTCTATTTTACCCACTTTATTTGGCGAAAAAATAGTTATGCGTTTGTTAGGACAAGATGCCTCAAATATCGATTTGAATACTCTTGGTCTTCAGCAAGAAGAATTACAAAACTATTTAGAAGCCGTAAAAAAACCGAATGGAATTATTTTAATAAGTGGCCCAACTGGATCTGGAAAAACAACCACACTGTACGCTACTCTCAGATTGCTCAATGACAGCAAGAGAAACATTGTTACAGTAGAAGATCCAATTGAATATACATTAAAAGGAATCAATCAGGTTCAATTAAAAGAAGATATCGGACTTACTTTTTCAACTGCTTTAAAATCGTTTTTGCGACAAGATCCAGATGTCATTATGCTTGGAGAAATTCGAGATTCAGAAACAGCATTGATGGCAATTAGAGCATCTTTAACGGGACATTTAGTATTATCGACCATTCATACGAATTCAGCAATTGGAACTATATCAAGACTAATAGACATGGGAGTTCCATCTTATTTGATAGCAGAGACTTTAAACCTGTCGGTAGCACAACGATTGATAAGAAAGCTATGCAATGATTGCAAGAAAGAAGTTAAGTGCAACAAAAGTGATTTCCCAAGTAATTTCCAATTTCCTTATGAAGTTACTAGTTACTATAAAGCTGTAGGTTGCAATAAATGCTATCATACAGGTTATAAAGGCCGAACAGCTATTTATGAAGTTTTACCAATTGAAAATACTATCGTTGAAGCCATAAAAAACAATACAATATCAAAACAATATAACACTAGCGATAATTACAAATCATTGTCTGAAAAGGCATTTGATATCTTATCAAAAGGAGAAACAGCACTAGAAGAAATTTATTCTATTTTAATAAACATATAAATGTTCAAACAAATAATTTACGTTCTAATTGGTTTATTTTTTACAAATACTATTATTGCGCAACAAGATATAAATGAATTAGTTAAAAATTTTGATGCAATGTCAGCGCAGAATAAAGGGCTTGACGAATCAATAAAAATAGATATAAATGGCCTTACACTCCATGACTTTATTTCTACTATCGCAGAAGATCATCAATTAAATGTTGATGTGGATCAGAGTCTAACTCAAATGGTATCTAATAATTTTTTTGATGTAAAAGTTAAAGATGTTTTTATACATTTAGTTCAAAAATACGATCTCGAAGTAACTTTTAGAAATAACATTATTATTTTCAACAAAAGAATTGAAAAAGTTATTGTCCAAAAAAAATCAGCAAAAATAATTGATGTTACTTACAATCCACTAAATGATTTCTTATCTGTTAAATTAGAAAATGACACTTTATCGTCCGTTATTAAAACAATTATAGACAAAACAAGTAAAAATTTGATTTTGGCTCCAACGATCAGAAACATAACCGTTTCCTCTTATATACTAAATCGCCCTTTTGACCAAGTAATACAAATGATTGCAAAATCAAATGATTTAATAGTAACAAAAGATGATGATGGAATTTATTATATCGAAAAAAACAATGTAGAATCATCCATAAATTCAACTAGTAACAATTCAAATTTAAAAGCCAAGCAACCAAAAGCTGCTGTAGGACTTCCAGGGTATTATGATGTTTTAATAAATAAAAATGGATTATTGACTGTTAAAGCATATGCAGCAGACGTAGCAGATTTAATAACTGAATCTGCAGAGAAACTAAAAATTAATTACTTTTTTTATAACAAACCAGAAAATGAAAAAATTACGCTTTCTGTAGAAAATATAACATTTGATGATCTTTTAGAACAAATTCTTGAAGGAAAAAAATACACATTCAAAAAACAAGGAGCGTTTTATTTAATTGGAGAACAAATTACTGAAGGTTTAAGAGTAACGGAACTAATACAAATGGAAAATAGATCCATAGAACTAGTTCTCGGTTCATTACCAAAAGTATTTTCCGATAAATTAGAAATAAAAGAATTTACAGAATTGAACGGATTAATAGTTTCTGGATCAAAAAATACCGTTGATGAATTAAAATTATACATAAAACAGATAGATAAAGTTGTGCCTATGGTTCAAATTGAGGTTATTATTGTCCAGTACAATAAATCGTATTCTATTCAAACTGGTATGAAGGCTGGAATAGACAAATTGAATAAAGTAGTTACTAGCGGAACAATATTCCCTACCACTGATGTAGTCGTAAATTCATCATCCATAAATAGTCTAATTGACGCCTTTAATGGTTTTGGTATTTTTAAATTAGGTAAAGTTGCAGAGTCATTTTATGCCAATTTGAAATTACTCGAAAATAATTCTATTATTAATGTAGAATCAACACCAAAAATTGCGACTATAAGCGGTCATGAGGCAAAACTTTCAATTGGCGAAACCAGTTATTATTTCGAACAAACTAATCGACTTATAAACAACAGTATTGGTAATGATGTATTAAATTCTGGTGTTTGGAAATCGACCGACGCCAATCTAAGTTTATCAATAAAGCCTTTTGTCTCAACAGATGAAAATGTAACTCTAACTATTGTTGTCGAAAAAAGTTCTTTTTTAGCTCGAGCTGGTGAAGATGCTCCTCCAGGAAAAGCAACGCAAAAATTTGAATCTCTTGTTAGGGTGAAAAATAATGAAATGATTTTATTAGGAGGATTAGATGAATTAAAAAAAGAAAATTCTGGAACCGGAACACCTGTAATTTCAAGAATACCAATCATTAAATGGTTTTTCAGTAGTCGACAAAAGGGGAAAAGCACATCAAAATTACATTTATTTATCAAACCAACTGTAGTATATTAATGATTACGATTTTATCCAAAATAATAAAAATTAACGAACTGCATGTTATAGGACTCATTAAAAACGAAAATGAAGAGTTTTATCATGTCTTAACAGTTAAAAAAAAGGGAAATAAAGTAACGATTGTTTCTATGGCTTCATTTACAGAATTTGAGGACCTTAAAAAAAACGTAGATCAAAATTTGCCGTTGCTTTTGTTGGTTGATGGGAAGGGAGTATTGAATAAAGCCATTGATTTCAATAATGAAGCAGATGTAAGTTGGTATAAAAACATTGATTTAAACTCAATATACCACACTAGCTTAAAAGGTTTAAATATTGATTTTATCAGCTTTAGCAGAAAAAATATTATAAATGACACTATATCAAAATTTGAAAAGAACAATTTTCAAATAATTGATATTTATTTGGGTTCATTTATATCAGCAATATTGATTAATTCTATAAAAAAAGAAGCTATCGTTTCTAATGATTTATTATTAGAATTCAAAAATGAAAAACTATATAACTTTGCAAAACAAGTTGATTCTACAAAAAAAGAAAATTACATCATTGGAACCGAGACAATCACCAATACATACTTGCCTCTATATGCTACAGTAATCGATTTTTTTATAAAATCTAAAGAAATTTCAAAAACAAAAATTGAGACTTTAAATACAGACGAAATTATATACAAGAAAGCTTTTAAATATTTTGGAATCTCAATTCTAGTTGGTTTCTTAATTTCGCTTTTGATAAGTTTCTTTTTAATTCAGTATTATACATCCAAAAACACAGCTCTGAATATTCAAAATATATATACCGATAAAAACTATCAACAAACATTAAATTTAGAAAAACAAAAAGAAAATAAAGAGAAAATACTGATAGAATCAGGGTTCTCATCTTCAAAATTCCTATCCTTCTATTCTTATGAAATCATTAAAATAGTTCCGCAAGATGTCTCATTAACCGTTTTAGAAATAACTCCTCTAACCAAGGAATCAAAAGCAAACCAAAAATTAATTTTTGAGTCAAACACAATAAATGTAAAAGGAGAAACTTTTAATGAATCTTCATTTAACACTTGGATGGAAAGTTTAAAAAAAATGAATTGGTTATCAAATTTTGAAATTATCAGTTTGAAAAAAGACAAAAAAAACAAATCTCAATTTGAAATAAAAATCACAATAAAAAATGTTTGAAAAATATTCATTTAAGAAAAAATTTCTAGCGTTACTCATTTTGACTTTTATAATTGCGATAACTGCATACAAAAGGTCATTTAGTACATTAATTCAAGTATTAAAAGAACATAATGCTTTGTCAGAAAAAATTGAAGATGTAAATAAAAAAGCGAATAATTCAAGCTATTTGGCTAAAGAGGTGGCTTATTTAGACAGGCTAATAGGCAAAGAAGGAGTGTCAAAAGAGGTAATACAGCAAGAAATTGTAAACTTTACAGCAAAAAGACACCCTAAAGTATCAATTAATGTATTAGAACCGATACACCTTTTTCAAGATGAAAATCATACCATTATCACAAATCAACTGGATGTTACCGGTAATACAAATCAATTATTACAATTAGGATACGATTTTGAGAAAAATTTTAGTGATTCAAGAATTGTAAATATGCATTTCTATGTCTCAAAAAAAAATAACAAAACAGATCTTTTACATTTTAAAATTATATTTCAAAATTATGAAAAAAATAAATAGAGTTTCAATAATAGCAATTGCATTAATTTTGTTTTCTTGTGATGATGTATTGGAAAAAGACATAACAAATGATATGATAGAACTTATATCCCCTAAAGATTATGAAGAGATTGAAAGTAATGTTGTTACTTTTAAATGGAATAACCTTTCCGACTCAGATAAATATCGAATACAAATTTTTAAAACTGATAAAACAAAAGTATTAGATTCATTAATAACCAAAACGAATTTAACATATCCTCTCCCACTTGGGGAATACCAATGGAGAGTAAGGGGAGAAAATTTCGCATATCAATCTTCCTATTCCCATCAAGGTGATTTTTCTGTCATCGAATCAACCGATTTAAGTAAGCAACAAATAATTTTAAAAAACCCAGTAGATAATTATTATACGAAAAGTAGCACTCTAACCTGTAATTGGGCAGCACTTACAATTGCAGATTATTACGATTTTGAATTATTAAATGTGACCAATGGAGAAACTATTGTTTTTCAAGAAACAAATATTACGAACCCAACATTTATAATAAATAGCACCAATTTAAGTGCAGAAGCTAAATATAAATGGAAAATAAAAGGAGTAAATGGAACATCTGAAACACCTTTTAGTACAAGTACATTTTCGGTTGACAGAACTAATCCCAATCAACCTAGCAATACTCTTCCCATACAAAATGCAACATTTACAACAAACCAAACAATTAATTTTAGTTGGTCAATCCTAGCCGATGTAGGTGCTATTCAATCACCTATTACGTACACTATAGAATTCGCAAACGATATTAATTTTACAACTATAGTTCAAAAAAATGACGTTTCAACAGCATCTTTTGATAAAGCTTTCACAGCATTAGGAAGTTATTATTGGAGAATTAAAGCAACCGATTTGGCTGGAAACATAAGCATCTATAGTACCCCTTTTAAATTTATAGTAAAATAAATAATTCTCAATAATCCTAATGAAAAAGAAAATTAATGTCGCTTTAATATTAATTGTTTTGACAGTATGGGGTTTAGTGGCATCAAAAACTCTAAAACAATATTTTTTTTTAGATAAAAAAATAAAACATACAAAAAATTACAATTCAAATTTAAAAATAAATCAGATAAATAAAGACACCTTTACTATCAATCATATTAATAGGGATCCTTTTTTAAACAAAGAAAGTAGAATAATTAATGCTTCGTTAGTTCAAAATACACATTTTAAAAGCATTATTATAAAAAAGAAATTAAAACCAGAAATAATTAAACATGTAGAAATTTTAAATTGGCCACTTATTTCTTACCATGGCTATATCAATTCTAAAGATCGGAAAGATGAATTATTAATATTAGTAAACATAGATAAAAAACTGTATAAACTAAAACTTAATGAGCAGTCAGAAGGCATTACGGTAAAAAAAGTTTACAAGGATTCCATCGAACTAGATTTCAATAAAGCGAGAAAAATATTTAGATTAAAATAATTTGAATTAGAAATCTAAAAACAAAAGTTTCTTTTCCAATTTTATTTTTAAACTACTTGTTTAAACTGAGAACACTTTTCTTGATCTCTTTATTTTGAAATAAAAATCACCCCTAGATCATTACAATAAAAAAAAGAAAAATACAATCACTTTATTTGTAATTTTACTATCCTATTTAATGATTGATTATGAGTAATAAAACATTTACAGAGAGTCCATTCAAAACCCTAATTTCATTTCATAAATTGATTGATAGTTTAGAGGAAATTGCGCAAACCGATGTAGATTACCGCTCTAATTATGCCAAAGCATTATTAAAAGAAATAGAACCTTTCTCCGAGTTTAGAGATGGAATTGAAGATTTAAACTTGATTAAGCAACAGGAAAAGTTAATTCACAATTTACTTGCCGACTTATTCCCGACTGCATTAACACACAATGAGATTAAAGCAATTAGCATTCCATTTCAGAATGTAACATTTAATTATACCGAAAGATTTAAAAAAATTCTTCAGCATGCAGGAATTACATTCAACATGGAGATACGTGATTTTGACAAGGATCAATTTTATATCTTTAATTGCATATTAATTCTGAATGCTTATTATGGCCAGCATTTTGACTTTTATACTCCTTTATTTTATGATATTCCAAACGCACATGGTATTATAGAGCATTATAAAATTTTGTATAATGCTGATTTTATAGAAGTTATACCTACCCAAAATGCACCTGAACTTTCCCAAGACAATATTGATCTATTGATGAATAACCATGATAATATCGCTTTATGGAAAGAGCTATTCCCGAATGAAAGTTGGATTTTAAAAGGTTTTGGTATAGTAAGCCTCATAGATGTAACAAGAGAAAATGCTATATCCAATTTAAAAAGTAATCTTTTAAAATCTGAAAAATCACAAAACAAATTGAGTATCAGCTTTGAATCTATATTTAGATCCATTTTCAAAATTCCCGATTTAAGAATTGGATTTATCATTTACAACGAAGAAGAAGAAAAATTTACAAATCCACCACATGAAGAGAAAGAGATGAAAAGTTTTATCTTAAATAATCTCGAAGAAATGGATTGTAAAAATACTATTTATGGCTGTTCATTAGAAACTATTTTAGAAGAGAAAAAACCAATAATAATCTCCGATGTTAAACAATTTTCTAAAATACCCGGAAATAAAAGACTTACGCAGCATTTAGCATTACAAAATATTCAGAGTTGTATTTTTGCACCTGTAATAAAAAACAATACTATTCTCGGAATTATTGAATTGGTTTCTGCAAAACCAAAGGAGCTCAATACTATAAATGCCACAAATCTAGATTTGATTTTACCTTATTTAATTGACACCCTTGAACGCTATAAAACTGATATGCAACATCATATCGAAGCCATTATTCAAAGAGAATATACCGCCATACATCCAAGTGTATACTGGAAATTTAGACGAGAAGCACTCAAATATTATCAAACCAGTAACCCAAATAAAGATTATATTTTTAAAGAAATCATATTCAAGGATGTCTATCCTCTTTATGGACAAATTGACATTAAAGGTTCCTCGGAACATCGAAATCAAACTGTAAAAGAAGATTTAAAAAATCAATTAACCACCTTAATAAAACTTTTTGAAGGGCAAAAAACAAATGATAGTTTCGTTTTGCTAGAACAACGTATATTCGAATTACAAACTTTTGATAAAGAACTAGAATCACCATTAAAAGCAGATACAGAACAACAAATTCAGAATTATATTGAATCTGAAATCCATCCGATCCTAAGAAATACTAAAATGGATATTGAGAGTGAAATGGTTAGACAAAACTATTTTGAAAGTTTGGACGAAAAATCGGGAATGTTCTATCATGCAAGGAAAAAGTTTGATCATACAATGTCGATAATCAACAAAAAGCTGGCTGCAATATTGGATAAAAAACAAATTGAAGCTCAACTTATCTATCCGCATTATTACGAACGCTTTAAAACTGATGGTGTAGAACACAATTTATATATTGGAGCGTCAATTGCCCCAACAAAACCATTTGACAACCTTTATTTGCATAATTTAAGATTGTGGCAACTACAAACTTTATGCGAAATGGAGATAGAACATCACCAACTCAAAGCTACTTTGCCATATCAATTGGATGTGACTTCTTTAATTCTGGTATTTAGTTCCCCTATTTCTATCCGATTTAGAATGGATGAAAAACGATTTGATGTTGATGGAACCTACAATGCCCGCTATGAAGTGGTTAAAAAACGTATTGACAAAGCCAACATAAAAGGCACCAAAGAGCGCATTACTCAAAAAGAAAAAATCACAATTGTTTATTCTCACAATGCTGAAGAAAATGAATATTTAAAATACATCAAATACCTGCAATACAAAAACTTATTAGAACCAAACATTGAACAATTTGAAATTGAAGATCTACAAGGAGTGTCTGGTTTAAGGGCCTTTAGGGTAAAAGTAATTAATAACAATCTGGAAAGTATTGCTAATAACACCACCTATCAAGATTTATTAAATGAACAAAATTAAGCGCCAACTGTTTTAAAAGCGAATACAAAAGCAATTACAGATAACACAATTCCGATCATAAAAATAGTATAGGCAATTCGTAACAATCGGTATTTTTTCTCCAAAACTATTCCCAAATAATACAAATCCTTTATCATAGAATTATACAAATATTCCCTGTCTTTCATCATCTCGTTCATAGCCCATTGATAGTCTGTCAAAGGCATTTTGTAAAAATTTCCAAAGAAAAGAAGATTCACTTTTTTGTCTTCAATATCTTTTTTTGTAAAAACCCCTTTGGTTACTTTTGGTCTTGTTGAAAGAATGGCAAAAATAATAGTGATTACACTGGACATCAACATAATAAAAGTAGGAACAACCAAATGCACATTTTTGGGACTGTCTAATTTAGGAATCAAGGTAGAGAGCGCTATCGAAATAATAATAGCGTTTACGGAGAGTAAAATATTTGCCTTACTGTCGGCAATGCCACTTAAACGGGTATGATTTCCTAAAGTTACCCGAAACAATGTGTCGATACCGCGATCTGGTTTATCTTCCTTCTCTTTTCTTTTATTGCCTTTACCTAGTTCTTCATTCATTTTTTTTATTTTTTTACGAAGTCGTTTTATATTTTTTTCTTTTAATGGTTGCCAATGTTCTATCGCATACGGTGTATAAAATTGATGAACCTTTGATAAAAAAAACTCATTTTCTAAGGCCCATTCCATATCACTAAATACTTTATTACCAACTTTCTCCCATTCTTGCCTCAAGCCTTCACATTCCAAAATATAATCCGCATTCAAGATATGATAAAAGTCCGCATCCTTTATTATTTTTTCTAAAAGTGTCTGTGGTATATATTCCTTACTAGTAGCTTTAATTAAACTGGAAACATTTGAGATGTACTCGTCTGATTTATTATTTACCTTTAAAAAATCGGTTGCAATTTCGGCACTAAATTCTTCATGATTTTCGCAACCCTTTGTATATCCCGTATCGTGAAACCAAGCAGCATTGAGTAAAATTTCTTTTTCAGAAGGAGACACTTTCTCTTCATCACACAAAACAGTAACGGCATTCACTACCCCAATTGTGTGATTCAAATTATGATAAGTATATACACTGGATAGTTTGCCTTTGATTAAATCGGTAACAAAATCCTGAACCTGATTTACAAGAGTCATACATTAATTTTTATACGTCTAAATTATGAAATTGTTTTTTGTAATTCATTTTATACTTTAGAATAAATAAAACTTTGCATAATTTTTGGTTTTTCCCCTTTTAAAGGTTTTTTATTTAAAAGCAAGATTGATTAATCAATTACCTTTAATTACTTTTACTTAATATCGTTGAAGAATTATTACGAAACTCTATATTTTGCTAAATTTAGAACAATTAAACCTTCGAACTGTTGTTAATGGATACAATCAAACAAAGGCATGACTATTGGATTTACATAAAATAGAACTAGCCTGAGAAGGCATTTCTTTGACCAATAAGCAATCTCAAAACTAACTAATTTAAAGTACGAACATGAAATTGTTTCCAAAAAAATATTTAGTAATCAATTTTACCTCCATTCTTTTGGGATTGGCTCTTCATTCATGTGCTACGCATCATGTACAGTATGGCAAAAAAATAGAAAATCATGACATCCAAAACGAGACAGATTCATCAAAAATAGCCCATACCTTTTTCTTAATTGGCGATGCTGGAAATGCTGACAAAGAAAAAGTAATGCAAACATTTTCTTTACTCCAAAAAAGAGTAGAGAATTCTAATAAAAAAAGTACCCTTTTATTTCTAGGTGATAACATTTATCCCAAAGGATTTCCTCAAAATGAATTTCCAATTGAACAGGCTTTGGCAGAAACCAAACTTACAAATCAACTAGAATTATCCAAAAATTTCAAAGGAAGAACCATTTTTATCCCAGGCAATCATGATTGGTATAGTGGAATTGCAGGCTTAGAACGACAGGCCAAATTTGTAACCAAGTATCTCAATGATAAAAAAGCATTTTTACCTCAAAACAATTGTGGCTTAGAAGAATTAAAAATAGACAAAAACATTACATTAATAACGATTGATAGCCAATGGTTTTTAGAAGATTGGGACAAATATCCCACTATAAATGACAATTGCAGCATTAAAACGCGAGAACATTTTTTTGATGAACTGGCAAGTGTATTAAATAAAAATCAAGACAAAACAGTAATTCTTGCATTGCACCACCCTTTAATGACCAATGGCTCCCATGGTGGTCAATATGCACTTGAAAAAGAACTTTTCCCATTAGAACAAAAGATTCCGCTTCCCTTTATTGGTTCTGCTATCAATTTAGTGCGAAAAACATCTGGTATCAATCCACAGGATATACAAAATAAAGTATATAACAATTTTACAAAACGAGTGAAAACACTTTTGCAAAATCAAAGAAATGTTATTGTGGTTTCGGGTCACGATCATAATTTACAATACCTGTACAAAAACAATATTAGACAAATTATTAGTGGAGCTGGTTCAAAATCAGAAGCCGCTAAAGCAATAAACCCAAATGATTTTTCATACGGAGGAAATGGATATGTTAGCTTAACGCTTTATAAAAATGGTGAAACTAAAGTAGCCTTTTATGGCAATGAAGACCAACAAGAAAAACTACTTTTGGAACAAACCATTATAAAAGTTCGAGATACTGTAGCTCCAACCAATTTGCAAACCAAGTTTTCGGCAACCACTGGAACATCCATTTATTCTACTGAAATGACCCAAAAAAGTATTTTTCATAAATTCCTTTTTGGTCAGCATTATCGAAAATATTATAGCCTACCAATTGAAGCAAAAACAGCTACTTTAGACACTCTTTTTGGAGGAGTTAGACCCACAAGAGAAGGTGGTGGTCACCAATCAAAATCATTACGCCTTGTAGATTCAAATGGTAAAGAATACGTGATGCGTGCACTCAAAAAAAGCACTTCCCGTTTTTTACAATCTGTAGTATTCAAAGATCAGTATGTTTTAAATCAATTTGATGACACTTTTGCAGAAGGTTTTTTGTTTGATTTTTATACAACCTCGCATCCTTATACCCCACTGGCTGTAGGAAATCTGGCCGACAAAATTGGCGTAGCACATACCAATCCGCATTTGTATTATATTCCAAAACAACCTGTTTTAAAAGGCTTTAATTATAATTTTGGAGACGAACTCTACCTAGTGGAAGAACACCTGACTGACAATCAAAAAAACGCCAAAAGTTTGGGTAAACCACTAGACATTATCAGCACGGATGACCTAATGAAAAACATACGCAAAGATGAGAAATATACCATCGATGAACCTGCCTATATCAAAGCCCGATTATTTGATATGCTTATTGGCGATTGGGATCGACATAGTGATCAATGGCGTTGGGGTGAATACAAAGAGGATGGAAAAATAGTCTACAAACCTATCCCAAGAGACAGAGATCAAGCCTTTACCAAATATGATGGGGCATTGTTATCGCTTTTAATGAACATGCCAGCATTGCGTCATATGCAAAGCTTTAAAGAAGATATTCGCAATGTAAAATGGTTGAACCGTGAACCTTATCCGCAGGATATTGCTTTTTTAAAAACTGCTGACGAAAAAGAATGGATTACACAGGCCAAATACATTCAAGAGCATTTATCAGATGCTGACATTGATGGCGCTTTTATCAATTTACCAAAAGAAGTTCAAGACGAAACCATTAAAGACATCAAACGCAAATTAAAAATAAGAAAAACAAAACTACAGAGCTACGCCAAAGAATATTACCGCGTTTTACAAAAAACGGTTTTGATTGTCGGAACAGATAAAAAAGATAAATTTGTAATTACCCATACCTCAAAAAACAATACAGAAATAGCAATTTACAGACTCAAAAAAGAAAGTGATGAGTTACTTTATACCAAAAAATTTACTGCTGATAAAACCAAAAATATTTGGATTTACGGTTTGGACGATGATGACGTATTTGAAGTAAAAGGTGATACTAATTCCGCAATAAAGATTCGATTGATTGGAGGGCAAAATAATGACAGTTATACTATTGAAAACGGTAAAAAAATAAAGATCTATGATTTTAAATCAAAGCCAAACACTTATACTTTAGACACTAAAACCAAAACCTATTTGACGGATGATTACGAGCCTAATTTTTACAACTATGAAAAGGTAAAATACAATGCTTTTTCAGGATTCCCTTTTGGAGGGTATAATCCAGATGATGGTGTAAAATTAGGAATTATTGCAAATTACACCGTTAACAAGTTCAATCAATATCCATACACACAAAAACACATTTTAAAAGCTAATTATTTATTTGCAACCAGTGGTTATGAGTTTATATACAATGGCTATTTTCCAAAAACTTTAGGCAAATGGGATTTCGATTTAGAATCAAAATTTACGAGTCCTAACTTTACTATTAATTATTTTGGCTATGGAAATGAAACCATAAATAATGACGCCCTTAATGGAATGGATTACAATCGGGTCCGTTTGAGAACGTTAAAAGCATCTCCGTCCATTAAAAAAGTAGGACGCTATGGAAGTGAAATAAATATTGCAGCTCATTTCGAAAAAATAAAAGTCGAAGAAACTACCGATCGATACATCAATATTCCGGGTGCTGTAAACCCAAATGTTTTTAATAATCAACAGTATATTGGAGCTGCAATCAAATATAGTTTTGAAAATTACGATCTTCCTTCTCTTCCCACTATGGGATTTGGATTTTCAGTGATGGGAAGTTGGAAAATGAATATCAAAGAGGCAAAAACAAATTTTCCAACTTTAGACGCAAAGATTAATTTCAATCATAAAATTGATGCTAATGGTCAGTTTGTTTTGGCTACTATTCTAAAATCAAAAGTACTATTCAACAATAATTTCGAGTTTTATCAAGGTGCAACATTAGGAGGTGACTATGATTTAAGAGGTTTTAGAAATGAACGATTCTTAGGAAAAGCCTCTTTCTACCAAAGCACAGATTTACGCTGGAATATCGGTAAAATCAAAAAAAGTATCATACCAATGTCCTATGGAATTCTAGGTGGTTTTGATTATGGAAGAGTTTGGCTCGATGGCGAAGAGTCTAATAAATGGCATCAATCTGTTGGAGGCGGAATATGGATTAATGGACTCAATGTAATAACAGGAAGAATTACCTACTTCAAAAGTACTGATGATCGTGCTAGAGTCACTTTTGGTTTAGGGTATGGATTTTAGTGTTGAAAGACTCACCTCATATACATTTCCTCCTATTTTTTTCGTCTTTTCATCAGCAATAATCAATGTTTCATTGTTCTTAAAACAGATCGCTTCTTTTTGCGAAAAATGATTTAATTTCAATAGTGACTGTTTTCCTTTTAGAAAATTATCTTCTTTAAAATTTGCCAGGAGTACAATTTTATCATGGGTCAAAAGAACCACCTTTGAAGCATCAGGGCTGATTGCAGCACTTGTAACAGCACAATGATTATAGTTGTCACAGGTTTTAAATTTACCCATTAAAACAGCTTGATGGAAACCTGCTTTATTTGGAATTTTATACACCAAAACGGTGCCGTCAAATCCTTTACTTCGATTCTTGGTGAAGAGATAAAAATTATTTTTATATTCAAAAAAACCTTCGACATCAAAGAATAAGGCAGTCTTTTTGGGCGGAAACATTTTTTGTTCGGGATACGAAAACGAAATTTTATAAGCCGGAATGGCATTTTCCAGATTTAATGATTTTTTATCAATTTTATAAATACATAAATCTTTTCGAACATTGTTATTATTCCCAAAATCACCTATGTATAAATTTCCTTCTTTATCTTTTGTTATATCCTCCCAATCTGTATTTGAGGTATTTTCTATAATTACCGTTTTCTCTATTGCTCCATTTTCAACATTCAATCCATAGATTTTGTTGGCATTGCCACTATCTTCCAAAGTCCAGAATAAATTGTCCTTTTGCGTATAGACAATTCCAGAAACCTCTTTTAATTTTTTGGGCAAACTATACAGTTTAGTAAGTGTTTCAGAACCATTCTGACACGCTAACAAAACAAAAGCAATCGAAATAGAAATAAAATTTCTCATAAACTTAGCATATAGTTACAAAAATAGAACATATTTTTGAAGCAACCATAGTTGTACTTTTCAAAAAAGGGGATACTGATACATATTGCTTTTAATATATTGAAAGTAAAAAAATATTTTTTTAATTATTTTTAATAAAAACACAATAACATTCCATAATCACTCAAATTTATAACCAAAAACCGTTACTACCCATTTAAGAGCAGTAACGGTTTTTAAATTTTAAAAATCTTTATTTTAAATCCTATTTTTTCTCAAGTTCTCGAATATAGTTTACTAATTTCCAACGTTGGTCATCGGTTAAAAGCTCAAAATAGGTTGCCATTGGTGCTTTACCATTGGTTATTTTCCAAAAAATTGCACCATCCATTTGAGATTTTACATTTAAAGCTAAAAAATTAGCTGGATTGGGCTGAAGTGTTAAACCAGCTTCTCCATTTCCTTGACCTTTTAAACCATGACACAACACACACATTTGATTATAAATCTCTTTCCCTTCATTAGTCGCTTTCTGATTTCCTACAAAAGGATTTTTTAAAGAATTAGAATATTCTGGCGCAATCCAACTTATTTCCTGAGCTACGCTTTTACTTCCTGCAACAATTAATAATGTTAGTACTATTAAAAATCTAAATTTTACTTTCATGGCTTAGTTATTAAATTATATCACAAATTTAAGAAAACGTTATAGTATTAAAGCTGATATTTATCATAATTTTATATACTTTTAGATAAAAATCAGTAAATCGACAATATTTTAATAAATATTAAATTATTTGCTAATATATTGATTTTTATGTAAATTATTTAATAAATACACTTCCATATAGATATCATTTTTAAACTTTATCCATTTTATTTTTTTAATTATTTTTAAAGAAATTACGTTATTTTTCCGAATAGCTTCAAAAACACTTGAATTTAAAAAAAAAGTCACTTTAGAATCATCATAGTAAATCATAACTACATTGGAAGGAATCTCAAAACCTCCTACATTTTTAACAGCAATATTGGTTATTCAATTTAAATCTCTTTTTAATACCTATCATCAAATAAATCTGGCAATTAGAAAATTTAAATTATCTTCAAAATACACAAAGAAACTCCTGAAAGTAATAAAAAGAAATAAACCACTCCGAACTAAAATCCTTATACTCTTAAAAGAATAACTTACTTAGAAATTTAATTACAAATTTTGTCTGTATCCAATAAAAAAGATGATTTTTATGTTTAGTATTAATTCTCTTTGCAAAAAAAATTAGTTCTTAATTACAAATGATAAAATGCTTTTATAAGAAAGCGAATCAATAAATATAAAAGGGTAGTGATCAAAGCTAATGCAACACACAAGGTGATGAGATTAATAACTATGTTGGGAATAAATTTTAATTTTGGATGTACATAATAGGGCTCACGATGCAAACGCTCATGAAAACTCTTAGCAACTATTTTAATTTTCTTTTTGATGTTTATTCGCTTAATAAATTTTCAAATCAATTATATCATTTTAGAATAACTTGTTCTTAATAACCTGTATCGGCAAACAAGAAAATGACTACTTACAAATATAAACATTTTGAAAGAACTTATCACCATTAAACTCAAAAACAGTCAATTATACAAATTACATATCTATTATTTATGAGTCAAAACAAAAGCCGTCTCATTCCAGAAAAATGAGACGGCTTTTAAAATAGTTTTAAAAAATGATTATAAAATATAATCGGTATTTATAAAATTAGATTCTTTACTGTTTAACAATTCCTGTAATATTTCATTGTTGTAGGCATTGTCTTTTGAAGCAACAAAAGTTCTAATAGAAAACGAACGCAAAGCATCATGTATACTCAATGTCCCGAAAGCAGAATCTTTTCTTCCTGTAAATGGAAAAACATCCGGTCCTCTTTGACAAGAGCTATTCAAATTTACTCTACATACTAAATTCACCAAAGTATCAATAAGTGGGGCAATAGTTTTGATATTTTTACCAAATAAACTTACCTGTTGTCCGTAATTTGATTCGGCCATATCATTCAATGGCTCTTGAATATCTTTAAAAGTCAAAACTGGAACTACTGGACCAAATTGCTCTTCATGATATACTCTCATCTCTTTATTTATAGGAAACAAAATAGCTGGAAATATAAAATTATCAGAATGTTCTCCTCCTTTAGCATTTATAACTTTAGCACCTTTACTTGTAGCATCATCAATTAATTCTTGAATATAAGCAGGTTTTTCGGCCTCTGGTAGCGGTGTCAAAGCAACTCCTTTTTCCCAAGGATTCCCAAACGCAAGTGCATCCACTTTTTCTGCAAAACGCTTGTTGAATTCAGCAGCTATATTTTCGTGTACATATATAATTTTTAACGCAGTACATCTTTGACCATTAAAAGATAAAGTTCCTGCTATACATTCTTGAATTGTTAAATCCAAATCGGCATCTGGTAAAATAATCGCTGGGTTTTTAGCTTCCAATCCTAGCACCAAACGCAATCTGTTTTTGTTTGGGTGTTGGTCTTGCAAAGCAATAGCCGATTTACTATTACCAATCAAAGCCAAAATATCAACTTTTCCAGATTTCATTATTGGCGAAGCGATTTCACGCCCTCTTCCATAAACAATACTAATTACTCCTTTTGGAAAACTACTTCTAAAAGCTTCCAATAAAGGAGAAATTAATAAAACACCATGTTTTGCTGGTTTAAAAATTACTGGATTTCCCATAATCAAAGCGGGAATTAGCAAAGTAAAAGTTTCGTTCAATGGGTAATTGTATGGCCCAAGGCACAAAACAACTCCAATAGGCCCTCTACGCACCATGGCATTTATACCTTGCACTTTAGAAAAATGTGCCGAACGACTGTTTAATTCTTTATAACTTTCAATAGTATCATTAATGTACTCTACTGTTCTGTCAAATTCTTTTTCGGAATCACCAAGTGTTTTTCCTATCTCCCACATCAAAAGTTTTACAACTTCGGTACGGGTCTCTTTCATTTGGGCAACGAACTTCTCCATACAATGAATACGATCTACCACTTTCATGGTTGGCCATAATCCTTGCCCGTTATTAAAAGCAGCTTTTGCAGACTCGGCTACTTCAAGTGCTTCGGCTTCTCCCATAAATGGTATGGATCCTAATAATGTAGGTTCATACTTTTCGGTAGAAGAAATTGTTGAATATACTGGTGTTGTTTTTCCTGTCCATTTTTTTAATTCACCATTTACCAAGTAAGTATCTTGAATAAGTGGTGTGGTAATCTGAAATTCTTGAGGTATTGTATTCATTCTTAGGTTATTTTTTTTAGATTTTCTTTAAATTTAATAAGTGGTTTTAGCCTCTTTTTTTTGAAATGTTAAACTATATCACCATTCCATTCTATTATACCACCGAGTAAATTATAGGTGTTTTCAATCCCTAACTCGTTCATCATTTCACATGCTTTTGCACTTCGAACGCCTGAACGACAGTAAACATAATAATTTTTGTTTTTATCCAATGCAGCTATCGCATCAACAAACTCTTGACCTTTATGAAAATCAATATTTACAGAACCTTCTATTATACCTTGATCACATTCGTCTTCTGTTCTCACATCTAGCATTACTGCTCTATCATCGGCTTCAAATTGTGAAATCCAATCTTCTTGTGTTAAATTCATATCTAATTAGTATTTAATTTTTGGAAATAGGGTTTCGCTATGATTATCTCTATACTTTTAGTTTAAAGCCCATGGCGATTTCATAATATATATTTTTATGTAAAAATACGAGTTTTTCCTCAAACAAATCACCCCTTTTTTGTGAATTAATCAATAAAATAAAGAAAACGTTTTCGTGAAAATCAATAATCAATGAATACCAATATCTATTATTTATTGTTTAAAATAAAGACTTAATTGTCCCTTTCTTTTATTTTTTTCACAATTTGTTAAATTTTACAACACATTCATTTAAAAAATACTTTTACTTTTTTACTACTTTTACAGTATTGCCAACAAACTAAAAATTAAAAAAAGAAATCAAAATGCTTGATCCATTAAAAATAAATTTTCCTTCCTTTTCAAATGAATTGATTCAAGATATAAAAACAAACGAAGTGATCAAACAATTCTCCGCAGGAGAGGTAATTATGCGTACGGGTCAATATATCAAAAATACCATATTAGTTACCAAAGGAACTATAAAAGTCTATCGAGAAGATGACGATGGCGGAGAGTTTTTTATGTATTATTTACAACCAGGCCAAGCATGTGCCCTATCGATGGTTTGTGCAGCAAAGAATGAAAAAAGCCAAATTATGGCCAAAGTTGTTGAGGACTCTGAGGTGGTAATGGTACCTTTATCTTTGATGGATAAATGGATGATGCAACATCGATCTTGGTATGAATTTGTAATAGGCACTTATCGCAATCGCTTTGAAGAAGTTCTTGAAGTCATTGACAGCATTGCTTTTAGAGCTATGGACGAACGCCTGGAATTTTACCTAAAACGCCAAGTAGAAGCTTGTGGCTGCAAGGAACTTAAACTTTCACATCAAGAAATTGGCTCGGATTTGAATACTTCCCGAGAAGTGATTTCGAGATTACTCAAAAAAATGGAACAAAGAGGTTTAGTTATTCTGCATCGCAACCAAATTGAAATATTAATGTAGTTATGCGTAGTGAATAGTGAGTAGTGAATAGTGAGTAGTGAATAGTGAGAAGTGAATAGTGAGTAGTGAATAGTGAGAAGTGAGTAGTGAGTAGTGAATAGTGAGTAGTGAATAGTGATTTCTGACTTCTGAAATCTGACTTCTGAAATCTGCATTCTGCCTTCTGACTTCTGCCTTCTGCCTTCTGACTTCTGGCTTCTGACTTCTGAAATCTGCCTTCTAAATGTGATAAAAGTTACTTTATATCAAAAATAGTCTCCGCATCTTTGCAGTAAATAAAAACAAAATATGGAATACTTCGGTTATTTGGCTTCAATAATAATAGGTCTTTCTCTAGGGCTAATTGGTGGTGGTGGTTCTATTTTGACCATTCCCATATTGGTTTATTTATTTAAAATTGATCCAAAATTGGCTACTAGTTATTCCTTATTTATTGTTGGAATTACTGCTTTATCAGGATGTTTCAGCCATTACCGAATGGGAAATCTCAAAGTCAAATCCGCATTATTTTTTGCTGTTCCTTCTGTCATCTCCATATTAATCATCCGAGAAGTAATTATTCTAAAAATCCCGAATGTACTTTTTACTCTAAATGATTTTCAAGTCACCAAAAATTTTCTAATCATGATTATTTTTGCCGTTTTGATGATGGCAGCTTCGTTTTCAATGATTCGAAAATCCAATTCAAACATAAAATCTGTAGGAACCAATTACTGGCAATTAGCACTAATCGGTTCTATAGTCGGAATCGTAACTGGATTTTTAGGGGCTGGCGGTGGATTTCTAATTATTCCAGCTCTATTGTTTTTTGCCAATTTACCAATGAAACAAGCTGTTGGAACTTCATTACTAATCATTTTTGTTAATTCTTCCATCGGTTTTATTGGTGATTTATACATTGGCACACCCATTGATTATCCTTTCTTATTTACAATTTCAGCTATTGCATTTATAGGAATGCTTATTGGTACTCAATTATCCAAAAAAGTAGATGGAGACAAGCTTAAGCCCGTTTTTGGCTGGTTTATTTTAGTCATGGGAATCTACATTATCATTAAAGAAACCATCTTGAAATAAACTTTAGTTAAAAGTAACAATTATCACAAACTTTTCCGAAAATCGAGATTAACTTTGTATCACATTAAAATTAAAAAATCATGCAAATTGAACAAATATATACCGGTTGTTTAGCACAAGGAGCCTATTATATCACTTCTAATGGGGAAGCGGCAATAATTGACCCACTTAGAGAAACACAACCCTATTTGGATAGAATCGAACGTGATGGAGTCAAATTGAAATACATTTTCGAAACCCATTTTCATGCCGATTTTGTTTCGGGTCATTTGGATTTAAGCAAAGAAACTGGAGCTGCAATCGTTTACGGACCAACCGCAAAACCAGAATTTGATGCCATTGTTGCTACAGATAATCAAATTTTTGAAATTGGAAATATCAAAATAAAAGTACTGCACACTCCTGGTCATACTATGGAAAGTTCTACTTATTTGCTAGTCGACGAAAACGGAAAAGACCATGCTGTTTTCTCTGGAGATACTTTATTCATTGGCGATGTAGGAAGACCTGATTTGGCCCAAAAAGCTGCTGGAATGACTCAAGAACAATTGGCAGGATTACTTTTCCATTCCTTAAGAGACAAAGTCATGACTCTTGCAGATGATGTAATCGTATATCCCGCCCATGGTGCAGGAAGTGCCTGTGGCAAAAACATGAGCAAAGAAACAGTATCAACAATTGGGAATCAAAAAGCAACCAACTATGCACTGAGAGCCAATATGACCGAAGCCGAATTCATCAATGAAGTCACAGACGGTCTGCTCCCTCCTCCAGCTTATTTTGGAATGAATGTTGCCATGAACAAAAAAGGATACACTAGTTTTGAGAATGTTTTAGACCTTGGATTAAAAGGTATATCTGTAGCTGAATTTGAAACCATAGCAGAAAGTACTGCCGCTTTAATCCTAGACACTCGAAACAACAGTGATTTTGCCAAAGGTTTTATTCCCCAATCCATAAACATTGGCGTCGATGGCGATTTTGCCCCTTGGGTAGGCGCTTTGATCGCCGATGTCAAACAACCAATTATTTTAGTTACCGAAGTGGGAAGAGAAAAAGAAACGGTAACCCGATTGAGTCGCGTTGGTTTTGATCATTTATTGGGTCATCTAGAAGGTGGTTTTGAAGCTTGGAAAAAAGCAGGAAAAGAAATAGACACCATAAACCGAATCAATGCAGACCAATTCAAAACGCTAATGAAAATTGGCGAAAGCAAAATCATTGACATTAGAAAAGAAAGCGAATACAGTGCCGAACATATCGAAGATGCCTACAGCAAACCCCTGGCAAACATCAATGATTGGATAAAAGATATCGATCCAAAAGAGCACTTTTTTATGCATTGTGCCGGCGGTTACCGCAGCATGATTGCCGCTTCCATTTTGCAGTCTCGAGGATTTAGAAATTTCACCGAGATTGAAGGTGGTTTCAATGCCATTGCAAAAACAGATATCCCAAGAACCGATTTTGTCTGCCAAAGTAAAATTTTGAAATAAAAGAACAATTAGGGCGTGCCACCAGTAGGAAAATGGGCCAACTTATTACACTAACTATTCGGCCCATTTCCCTACTGTTGTCGGGCTATCCGCGCTACTTTGGTAGCTAGCTCCTATCCCTCACGCAAAAAAACGTAACGTTAAGAAATTTTAGATTGAAAATTAACCATTCTCGTTTATCGATTTTATAAAAACTATTGCCTTTGTTGTCAAAAATCAGCTTCCGTTTTAATATTCATACCTTAACTTAATGCCATTACTCTAAGAGCATCACTTTATCGAAACAATTTTGTTTCAATTAAAATATTTTCAGAGAAAGATTTTTATACGTAACTTTAATTACCTGTTTTACAACTAAGAAAAAATAAAATCATTAAAAAAAAACAATTTATTATGAAAAAAAATATGGGTTCTACAGACAAGTTGGTGCGATTATTTATAGCAATTATTTTAACTGTTTTAACATACACCGGAATCATAAGTGGCACACTCGCATACGTTCTTCTTGCTTTAGCAGTAGTATTTGTTTTAACCAGTTTTATTGGAATTTGCCCTTTGTACTTGCCTTTTGGATTAAATACACGAAAAAAAATATAAATTATGGAGGAACTAAAATGCTGTGTGCTATCTTGTGAAAAACCTTTGGATCAAACCTATTGGGACAATCAATACCTAGCCAATTCAACAGGTTGGGATCTTGGCGAAGTATCTCCACCCATAAAACATTACATCAATACTTTAGAAAATAAAAACAGTCGAATTTTAATACCTGGCTGCGGAAATACTCATGAAGCGGTTTATCTTCTTGAAAAAGGTTTTAAAAATGTTACCGTCATTGATATCGCACCTACATTAGTCGATAACCTAAAAAACAAATTCAAAGACAATCCCAACATCAACATCGTTTTGGGTGACTTTTTTGAACATCAAGGGGAATACGAGTTTATAATCGAACAAACCTTCTTTTGCGCTTTGCCACCCACCATGCGCCAAAAATACGTTTGGAAAATGCATCAGCTACTTGCCCAAAAAGGCAAAATTATTGGATTATTATTCAATCGTGCTTTTGAAAATGGCCCACCTTTTGGCGGAAGCCTAGAAGAATATAAATTGCTTTTTAATGCTAGTTTTCATTTTCTAAAAATGGAAGTTTGTCAAGATTCTGCCATGCCAAGAACGGGTTCTGAATTATTCATTGAATTGCAAAAAAATAATGAAGTGCTTGTCAATTTATATCCCTTCGAAGGAATTACCTGTAGTGGTTGCAAAAATACGGTTACCGAAAAATTTAAACAATTTGAAGGCGTTTTAAATGTAAGCATGAGCACAAGTTTTGCAGAAGTATTACTCGTAAGCAAAACTGAAATAGCTTTAGAAACTTTGCAAAAAGAAATTGCTTATGATGTCAAATATAAAATTGGACAAAAGTTATTGAAAATAAAAAAATTATCAAGTTAAAGCAGGAGACCATTCAGTACCAGCTTTCCTGCAAGTTCTTTTTTTGACCTTGTAGGTATATTGAAAACAAGAAACATACCTACAAGGTTTTTGAAACCTTGCCGGATTTCAAACAATTTAAACTTTTTATAAACCTAAAAAATGAAAGAATTACTATTTAGCAACTGGCACGTTATGCGAATTTTTCGTTTGGCTTTTGCTGTTTTCTTATTTGCACAGGCTTACTACACACACGAATGGTTTTTTATAGCCTTCGGACTGTTTTTCTTTGTTCAAGCAATTTTCAATACGGGCTGTGGACCCAATGGTTGCTCCATTCCCAGAAATAAATACACCAAAAAATGAGCAATTTCAACAACATTATTCAATCCGACAAACCAGTTTTGGTTGATTTTTTTGCCACTTGGTGCGGGCCTTGTCAAACATTGGCTCCCATTTTAAAACAAGTCAAAGACAATTTGGGTGAACGCATTTCCATCATCAAAATTGATGTGGACAAGAACCAACAAATCGCTTCGCAGTACCAAGTTCGTGGAGTTCCTACTATGATTCTTTTCCAAAACGGAAAGCAATTATGGAGACAATCGGGAGTTTTGGGCGCTACTGATTTAATTAAAGTAATTGTAGAAAAAAGCAACTCATGACCCAGAAAGCGATCATTATCACGGGCATCGGAATTGTCGTTGGTGCCATGGGCGGCTATTTGTATTATCACTTCGTGGGATGTGCGTCGGGCAGTTGTGCCATAACCTCAAAACCGGTAAACTCGACACTTTACGGCAGTTTACTAGGTGGATTATTGTTTAATATATTTGTGAAAGAAGAAAGAAAATAGATGAAAAAATATTAGCCACTAATTTCACAAATTAGCACAAATTAATCTGTGGTAATCTGTGTAATCTGTGTCAAAAAAAATCACAAAGTATTTCAACCCGAAATACTTTTTTTACCTATCTTTGTTAACCAAATGGTTAAACCATATAGTTAGAAACAATGACAACCGAAGAAAAAATATTCAATGCCGCCAGAATAGTGTTCCAAAAAAAAGGATTCTCTGGCGCTCGCATGCAAGAAATCGCGGATGAAGCTGGTATTAACAAAGCCATGTTGCATTATTGTTATAAAAACAAACAATTGCTTTTTGAAGCGGTGTTCATGAATGCTTTCTCTCAACTGGCACCACAGATTAATGAGATATTTAATTCAGAGGATACGGTTTTTGAAAAAATTAGAAAATTTACCCATAGCTATATATCGTTCGTCATTCTCAATCCCTACTTGCCACCATTTGTCATTCAGGAAATGAACAACAATCCCGAATTCGTACTGAAATTTCTAAATCATAAAAACCGTCCCAACCCTACTCCATTATTAGCCCAAATAGAAAGAGAAATAGCCAGCGGAATTATAAAACCAATGAACCCTAAACAACTTCTTTTGGATATTTTTTCAATGACCGTTTTTCCTTTTGCAGCCAAAATGATGGTACGAGGCATTATTCAGCTTTCAGAAACTGAATTCGACGAAATGATGGAGGAACGAAAAACGAGCATAGCCGAAACGATTATTAATTCGATAAAAAAATGAGAACTTCAACATATACCTTTACCCTTCTATTTCTAGTATCCTTTTTTGTACAAGCGCAGCAAAAAATAACATTGGAAAATTGTTATTCTCTGGTGCGTCAAAATTATCCAACAGCCAAACAAATCGATTTGTTACAGCAAAAATCCGATTATGAGGTCAATGCTTTGCAAACCGGTAAACTGCCAAAAATTGATTTGAATGCACAGGGAACCTACCAAAACCAAGTGACCGAAATCCCAAACCCTTTTGTAAGCCCCCTAAATAAAGACCAATACAAAGCCACTCTTGATGTGAATCAGTTATTATATAATGGTGGATTGATTGATGCTAATACCAAACTCAAAGAAGCGCAAACCGAAACCCAGCAACAACAAGTCGAGGTCAATTTATACCAACTCAAATCTAGAATCAATCAGTTGTTTTTTTCTATTTCCCTTTTGCAAGAGCGAAAAGATCTTTTGATCACCAAACAAAAACAATTAGATTCAAAAATAAAAGAGGTGAAATCGGGCATTCAATTTGGCGCCATTTTACCAGCTTCCGAAAAAGTATTAGAAGCCGAAAATTTAAAAATAAAACAACAACTTTCAGAAATTCAATTCGATAAGAAAAAACTATTCGAGAATCTTTCTGCCTTAACCTATTCCAATATTTCAGAAACAACTACTTTAGAAAAACCAATAATTGCTTCTGAAACCAATACCACTATAAATCGTCCTGAATTAAAATATTTCGAATTGCAACATCAGCAAATAGAAGCTTCAAAAAGCATAGTTGCCAAAAACAATCTACCCAAATTAAACGCCTTTGGAATTGCTGGTTATGGAAATCCAGGATTGAATATGGTTGAAAATTCATTTGAACCTATTCTAATGGTTGGTTTAAAAGCCAATTGGAATGTATTTGATTGGAATAAATCGAAATCCGAAAAGGAAGCACTGTCCGTTTCCGCTGACATTGTCGCTACCGAAAAAGAAACTTTCTTGCTCAATAACAACATTCAATTACAGGAAATCAGTGCTGAAATTCAAAAATCAGAAGCCAACATTGCAACCGATACCGAAATAATCACACTACGAGAATATGTAGAAAAATCGGCCAGTTCACAATTAAAAAACGGCGTCATTACCGCCTCCGAATATTTGACCGAATTTACCAATTTGTTTGAAGCCAAAAACAGTCAAAAAATTCACGAAATACAATTGGAACTCGCCAAAGCCAATTATCAAGTTACAAAAGGAAGCCTTTAGTAAATCTACAACCTTTGTCAAAGTTTAAAACTTTGACAAAGGTGTTACAAACGAATAAATCTTTAAGCAAATGAAACATCTAATTACAATATTACTCTTAACAAGTCTATTTTCGTGCAATAGCAACGACAGCAAAGCCGATGGTTATGGCAATTTTGAAGCAACTGAAGTTACCATTTCGGCTGAAGCCAATGGAAAACTGGAGTATTTAAATCTCGAAGAAGGTGACATAATACAGTCAAATACTTTGGTAGGATTGGTAGATACTACGCAATTGCATTACAACAAGCAACAACTTTTGGCCTCAAAAGAAACGGTGTATTCTAAATCGGCCAATGTTTTATCCCAAATCAGCATCTTGCAAGCACAACTCAAAACAGCTTTGATAGAACAAAAAAGGATTCAGAATATGTTTGCCGAAAATGCAGCCACCAAACGCCAAGTAGATGAAATAGAAGGAAAAATAGCGGTTATAAAGGAGCAAATAAAAGGGGTTCAAACCCAAAATGCCCCCATTCTAAACGAAATTGCTTCGCTTGATGTTCAAATCGAAAAGACAAATGACCAAATTAAAAAAAGTAAAATCATCAATCCTATCCAGGCGACCGTTTTGGCAAAATATGCCGAACCCAATGAGATTACCTCCTTTGGAAAACCAATTTATAAAATAGCCAATCTTGGTCTAATGACTTTACGGGTATACATTAGTGAAACACAACTTCCTCAAATAAAGCTGAATCAAAAAGTAACCGTAAAAATTGATAATGGAAGCGAAATGAAATCGTATCCGGGAACCATTTCTTGGATTTCATCGGTAGCTGAGTTTACGCCAAAAATCATTCAAACTAAAGAAGAAAGAGTCAACTTGGTTTATGCCGTAAAAGTCGAAGTGAAAAATGATGGAAGTCTTAAAATAGGAATGCCTGCCGAAATGTGGATAACCCCCTAACCGTTGAGAAGGGAAAACAAAAATTAAACCAATAAGAAATTAAGTTTATTAAGCTTAATCCCTTAATGGTTCAAAAACTTTAAACTTTAAACATTTAAACTTCCTCCAAAAAAATGAGCATCACCGTCCAAAATATTTCCAAGTCGTACAACAAGATAAAAGCCGTTGATGCCCTCTCTTTTGAAGTAAGTGAAGGGGAAATATTTGGTCTCATTGGTCCTGACGGCGCTGGAAAAACGACACTTTTCAGGATATTGACCACGTTGCTTTTTGCCAATGAAGGAACTGCATCCGTAGCGGGTTTTGACGTTGTAAAACAATACAAATCGATTCGGAATTGTGTGGGCTATATGCCGGGTAAATTCTCCTTGTATCAAGATTTATCTGTCGAAGAAAATCTGACTTTTTTTGCGACGCTTTTTGGAACCACCATTCAAGAAAATTACGATTTGATCAAAGATATTTACATTCAAATAGAACCTTTTAAAAACCGAAGAGCTGGTGCGCTTTCGGGTGGAATGAAACAAAAACTGGCTTTGTGTTGTGCTTTAATTCATAAACCAAAAGTTCTATTTCTGGACGAACCTACAACTGGAGTAGATCCCGTTTCCCGAAAAGAATTTTGGCAAATGCTCAAGCGATTGCAACAAAAAGGAATTACGATATTGGTTTCAACACCCTACATGGACGAGGCTGCTTTGTGTGACCGAATTGCTTTGATCCAAAAAGGACAAATCTTAAAAATTGATTCCCCTCAAAACATCATCGAGAAATACGAGAAAACCATTTATGATGTGAGAGCCAAAAACACATATCAGCTCCTACTCGATTTAAAAAATTATCCGAGTCAGTACAGCGTTTATGCCTTTGGGGAATCGATTCATTATACTGACAAGGAAACAGAATTTGATCCTGATGCATTAATGAATTATTTAGAAGAAAAAAAACATATAGAGGTAGCAATCCGAATCATAAAACCAACCATAGAAGATGTTTTTATGGATTTGTAAAAAAGGTTAAACACAGATTTACACAGATTTGCACAGATTGGTTTGTATTGAATCTGATTTAAAAAAAATAATTCTATAGATCTGTGTGATTTATACCTAAAAAAAATCTATGTTAATCTGTGTAATCTGTGTTTAAATAATTAACTAAAATGAGCCAAGAAAAAATCATAACCGTAAACAAGCTCACCAAAGAATTTGGCAACTTTACAGCAGTCGACAGTATTTCTTTTGATGTGTACAAAGGAGAGATTTTCGGTTTTCTGGGTGCCAATGGAGCTGGAAAAACAACGGCTATGAAAATGCTTATCGGAATTTCGAAACCCAGTTCGGGTGAAGCTCTCGTAGCTGGATTTGATGTAAAAACACATGCCGAAATGGTCAAAAAAAGTATTGGGTATATGAGTCAAAAATTCTCGATGTATGACGATTTGACCATCAAAGAAAACATCACTTTCTTTGGCGGAATCTATGGCTTGTCCCGTGCTCAAATCAAAGAAAAAACAGTTCAATTAATTCAGGATCTAGAACTACAGGAAGTCGCCAATAAGTTGGTTAAATCCTTGCCACAAGGTTGGAAACAAAAACTTTCCTTTTCGGTTGCATTGCTGCACGAACCCAAAATAGTTTTTCTGGACGAACCCACAGGAGGTGTTGACCCCATAACAAGAAGGCAATTCTGGGAAATGATTTACGCCGAAGCACACAAAGGTACCACTGTATTTATCACCACGCATTATATGGATGAAGCCGAATATTGTGACCGAGTATCGATTATGGTCGAAGGAAAAATAGAAGCCCTCGACAGTCCGAAAAATTTAAAACAAAAATACAATGTTGATTCTATGAATGATGTTTTCCTAAAACTCGCTAGAAATGTAGAAGCCCCCTAACCCCCGAAGGGGGAACAAAAGATTAAACCATTAAGAGATTAAGAAAATTAAGAAAGGGAGCAACTTAATAAACTTAATATCTTAATGGTTCAAAAAATTTTTAAACAATTTTAAAAAAAATGAAAAGATTCATCGGTTTTGTAACAAAAGAATTCTACCACATTTTTCGGGACAAACGTACTATGTTTATTCTTTTCGGAATGCCGATGGTTCAAATCATGCTTTTTGGCTTTGCGATTACCAATGAAATCAACAATGTCAATATTGCTATTTTCGACCAATCCAAAGACACCGAAACCCAACAAATAATCAATAAAATAAGTGCATCCAAATATTTCAAAATTCAGAATCAAATCACTCATGAAACCCAAATAGAAAGCGTTTTCAGAACCGGAAAAGTAAAAGCTGTATTGGTGTTCGAAAAAGACTTTATTCAAAACCTGCAAAATCAAAAAGTAGCCAAAGTACAAGTTATCACCGATGCCACCGACCCGAATATGGCCAATACAATTACCAATTACATCAACGCCATTTTACAGAATTATTCACAAGAAATCAACAAAAACAGTAAACCTGTTTATCAAATCCAGACACAAACCCAACTTTATTACAACCCCGAACTCAAGAGTGTTTTTACTTTTGTGCCCGGCGTGATGACGGTGATTTTAATGTTGGTCTCGGCCATGATGACCTCCATTTCGATTACACGCGAAAAAGAAATGGGCACTATGGAAGTCCTTTTGGTTTCGCCCATAAAACCCTTTCAAGTCGTTATAGGTAAAGTTTTTCCATACATTTTTCTATCGATAATCAATGCGACAATCATTTTACTTTTGGGCGTTTTTGTCTTCAAAATGCCCATTGAAGGAAGTTTGCTTTTATTGGCATTAGAAAGCATTTTATTCATCATCACAGCATTGTCACTAGGGATTTTAATCTCTACGATTGCTCAATCACAACAAACCGCCATGATGTTTTCGTTAGCGGGATTAATGCTTCCTGTAATCATATTGTCGGGGTTTATATTCCCCATTTCGAGTATGCCGCTACCACTCCAAATCATGAGTAACATCATCCCCGCCAAGTGGTTCATCATCATTATCAAAGCCATCATGCTCAAAGGAGCCACCATTTATACCATCTGGAAAGAGACCTTAATTCTGATTGGCATGACAGTGTTTTTTATAGCAGTAAGCGTCAAAAAATATAAAATTAGACTGGAATAGTGAAAAAGAAAAAAGAATATAGAGCAGAGAGAATTGACTAAGAAATCAAAAAATTGAAATCTTTATACTTTAGCATTGAAAACACTTTCCTCTTTGCGCCTTTGCGCCTTTGCGGTAAAAAAACATCACTGTAAAAAACATCACTGTAAAAAACTTCAAAATGAAAACAATCCTATTCATCATCCAAAAAGAATTCAGACAAATCTTTAGAGACAAAGGAATGCTTCCCATTATATTTGTTTTACCCTTAATTCAACTCTTAATATTATCCAACGCCGCCAGTTTTGAAGTTCAAAACATCAAATTTTCTTATATCGACCACGACCATTCTGCCGCTTCAAGGGAACTCATCAGTAAATTTCAAGCCTCAAATTCCTTCAAAATAGTAAACCAATTCGACACCAAATCAGAAGCCAATCTCGAAATGCAAAAAGGAAACGTCGATATCATCCTCGAAATTCCAACCCATTTTGAACGCAACCTCATCACTGCTAAAACCACAACGCTTTCCGTAAGCATCAATGCTATTGACGGAGCTTCGGCGGGAGTTGAAAATGTCTATATCTCGCAAATCATCGGAACGTACAACCAAAAAATCCAGAGCGAACTTTTGCATTATAATGATGGTTTATTGATTGCACCACAAAATATAGCCACCATTCCTTCCTTTTGGTACAACAACACGTTGAACTATAAAACCTATATGGTGCCTGGAATTTTGGTATTATTGGTCACCATGATTACCCTTTTTCTATCATCCATGAATATCGTTCGGGAGAAAGAAATCGGTACTTTGGAGCAAATTAATGTAACTCCAATCCGAAAACACCAATTCATTATAGGCAAATTATTCCCTTTTTGGGTCCTTGGTTTGGTAATTTTAAGTATAGGTTTATTAATTGCAAAACTCGTTTTCAATGTCCCAATGTTGGGCAGTTTGGGTTTAATATATGCCTTTACTTCTGTGTATTTATTGCTTATTTTAGGCATCGGATTATTTATCTCCAACCATACAGATACCCAACAACAAGCCATGTTTATAGCTTGGTTTTTTATGGTGATTTTTATTTTAATGAGCGGATTATTCACACCCATTGAGAGTATGCCAAATTGGGCGCAAAACATTACGTTATTTAATCCCATTCGGTATTTTGTAGAAATCATCCGAATGGTAATGCTCAAAGGTGCTACATTTTCGGATATTACGACTCAATTTTCAATCATAACAGGTTATGCTATTATTCTAAATACTTTAGCTATTTTTAGTTATAAAAAAGTTAATTGATATCCATTTTTTAAAAATAAAAAATACATTTGAATCATCAAAAAACAAGAACCTATAAAAATAAATTAATATGAAAAACATTGTAACCCTCTTAGCTGTAGCATTATTCTCAATTGGAATGAATGTTAATGCTCAAGAAACCAAACCAAAAACAACAACTAAAACAGAAAGTACAACAAAAAAAGCATGTACAAAAGACCATAAAAATTGTACTGCTGAAGAAAAGAAAGCTTGTGACAAAACAAAAAAAGCTTGTTGTGCTGCAAAAGCTGAAAAGAAAGCGTAATGTAATTAATTTATAATGACCCGTAAAGAGTGTTTGTACCTGCAAACACTCTTTTTTTTTTAAAACATCTCATTTTCAGTTGATTTTTCATTAAAATCCGCTTTGCTACTATTTGATAATTCTATATTTTTGAGCAAACTATCCTTCATGCTTAAAAAATCATCAATAGTTGTTTTAATTCTTCTTGTTATCTTTGGAATTTTTAGTTTTTTTATTGTAAAAAGTTACAGTTCAAAAGATAATGATTACACCGAAGTTCTCTCTTTTAACAATGCTTTTATAGGAGACAAATCCTGTATAAAATGCCATGCTAATGAGCACCAGCAATGGAAACAATCCGATCATTATATGTCGATGCTTCCTGCTAATGATTCAACTGTAAAAGGGGATTTCAACAATGTGACTTTCACTGCTGATGGTGTCACCAGTAAATTTTATAAAAAAGGCTCTAAATACTTCATCAATACCGAAGGAGATGATGGTAAAAACCATGATTTTGAGGTAATCTATATCTTTGGATACAAACCTTTACAACAATATTTAGTTTTTTTTCCTGGTGGAAGAATGCAAGTTCCTCGTTTGAGTTGGGATGTCAATAAAAAAATATGGTTCAATCAATATGCTGGCCAAAAAATACCTTCGCATGATTGGTTGCATTGGACAGGAAATGCCCAAAACTGGAACACCATGTGCGCTACCTGCCATTCGACCAACTTGCACAAAAATTACGATACAAAAACTGATACCTACAAAACCAGTTATAGTATCATCAATGTAAGTTGCGAAAGTTGTCATGGAGCGGGACAAAAACACTTTGGTTATGTAAACAGCGACGATTACAAATCGGGTGAGAAAGTGAAAGGCAGTTTTATGAAATTAGGAAAAAAATCAGGGCAATTGGAACAAATCAATACCTGTGCTCCTTGTCATGTGCGAGCCTCCGAAATCAGTCCAAAACATATTGACAGTCCTGAAATTATGGACAATTATATTCCTCAAATTCCGGATACCGAGTATTTCCATGCCGATGGACAAGTCGATGACGAAGATTATATTTACACTTCATTTCTACAAAGTAAAATGTTTAGTAAAGGGATTAAATGCAGTAATTGTCATAATCCGCATAGTACCAAATTAAAAATTATTGGCAATCAAACTTGTACTCAATGTCATGTAGCTACAAAATATGATACACCAAAACATACTTTTCATACTAAGGAAACAAAAGGTGCTTCCTGTGTAAACTGTCACATGCCCGGAAAATTATACATGGGAAATGATCTGCGACACGACCATAGTTTTAGAGTGCCACGCCCTGATCTTTCCGTTCAATATGGCACTCCAAATGCATGCAGTAATTGTCATAAAGACAAATCGGAAAAAGCTTTAGCAGAAGCTGTTGTAAAATGGTATGGTCCTAATCGAAAGTATCATTTTGCAGATGATTTGATACCTGGGAGCAAACAGGATTCCAAAAGTGAGCCACATCTAACTAAATTAATAATTGACAAAAATACGCCCAATATAATTAAAGCTACAGCTGCATTTTATTTGGGAAGTATCCCAAACCAAACAAGTTTAAACACTTTATTGACTTGTTTGAACCAAAAAGATGCACAAGTAAGATATAGAGCGTTACGTTCTTTGACAAATTTTCCTCCAGCGAATTGGATTGAAAAAGTAGCTCCTTTATTGTCTGATAAAGTAAGAGCAGTTCGTATTGCAGCTGCAGATCTTTTCATAACACTGCCAAAAGACCAAATTCCTAGTCAATATATAAATGCTTTTGAAGCAGCTAATACTGAATTACTGAGCTACCTTCGGTATCAAACTGATTTCTCTGTTGGAAATATAATGATTGCCGATTATTATCTAAAGTTACAAGATTATAAAAACGCTGAATCTTTTTATTTAAAAGGGCTTAAAAAAGACAATCAGATGAATTATGCATTACTCAATTTATCCTCATTATACAATGCTGTTGGAAAAAATGACGCCTCATTGCAAATGCTAAAAAGAGCTTTGGCAAATGACAAAAACAATGAACGCATTTATTACAATTTAGCCTTATTGTATAACGAAATGAATGACAAACCCGCTGCCGAAAAATCTTTTGCAAAAGCAGTAGAACTTAAATCTCAAAATCCAAGAGTGTATTATAATTATGGATTAATGCTTAATGCCAATCAAAAATATAAAGAAGCAGAAGCTATTTTCTTAAAAGGAATTAAATTTAGTCCCAGCACACCCGATTTGTATTATGGACTTACTTTTGTTTATATACAAACGGGTAATAAGTTAAAAGCACAACAAACGGCTTATCAATTATATCAGATGGACGCAACTAATCCAAATTACCAAGAGCTGTTTAGAAATTTTGGGATACAAAAATAGTTTTGCATTAAAACAATTTTCCAATTAATTACAATTGAAGCAGTACTAAACATAATTCTTTATAAAAATAAATGTATTCCTTTTTGATTTTCTATTTTTTACAAAATCTATTTTAATTAGTCTAGTTCCAATGGTTTTACTTTTACCCACTTTTTTAAAGCATCACGCAGATCAGAGAGATTTATGGGTTTAGAGATATAACCATTCATACCGTATTGCAAACATTTTTCCTTTTCTTCGACTAAGGTACCGGCAGTTAAAGCGATTATTGGTGTCTTTTCGGCGACGTCTAATTTTCTTATTTCTTCAGTAGTTTCATAACCATTTTTTTTAGGCATTTGAATATCCATCAAAACAACATCTGCTTTTTCTTTCTTATATTGTTTTAATGCTTCTTTACCATCTGAAGCCTCAATTACCATACTATTGGGGAATAATTTTTTGAGTAGTTTAACAGCCAAAAGCATGCTAATTTTATTGTCTTCGACAACTAGAATTTTTAATGGGCATGAACTCTCCAATATAATTTCTTCCCTGTTATTAACTTCGGGTAATATTGTTTTTTTAATTTCAGAAATTGATTTTTTAAATTCAATTGAAAAATAAAAATCACTACCATACCCATATTCACTTTTCAAGTGTAATGTACTTTTCATCAATGCCAACAATTGATTAGAAATAGCCAATCCCAAACCAGTACCTCCAAATCGTCTTGTTGTGCTAGTATCTTCCTGTACGAATGAATTGAATATCTTTTCTTGATTGTGTTTTTTAATTCCAATCCCAGTATCTTTTATAGAAAAATGGAGAGTTGAAAAAGATTCATTAGAAGCAATTTCTTCGACATCAATATTGATTTGTCCTTGATTGGTAAATTTTAAGGCATTCCCAATCAAGTTGATAATTATTTGTTTTAATCGTATGGCATCTGCAAAAATAAATTGAGGTACATTGGAACCTATATTTAGAATTAAATCTATATTTTTTAAATTGGCTTGATGTTTAAAAAGAACCACTATTTGATTTACTAATTCGAATAGATCTATTTCCTCAACATTCAATTCTAATTTTCCAGCTTCAATTTTAGAAAAATCTAAAATATCATTGATGATTCCCATCAAATTAATACCCGATTCATTTATAATTTCAACATATTGCAATTGGTCTTGATCAAGATTTGTTTTCATTATTAGATCAGTAAACCCAATTATACCATTCAATGGTGTTCTAATTTCATGACTCATATTAGCCAAGAAAGTTGATTTTGCTTTGTTTGCAGCTTCTGCTTGTTCCTTTGCTTTTGTCAATTCGTTCTTCAAAAGTATCATTTCGGTAATATCATTAAAACTAATGACAATTTCCACGATTTCCCCATTGGAGTCTATAACTGGGAAACCATTTATCAAAAGCCACACAACATCATTGTATTTTGGCCTTTGAACCCCCATAACGAAATTTTTAATGCAGTGTTTTGTGAATAAAATTTGGTTTACAGGATACTGTTCTAAGGATAAAACTGTTTTATTTTCATCCAAAAATTTCCAGTCAGCATCCATCACTAATTTTCCTTTCATTTGATCGACTCTCAAACCCAATAATTCACTTGCTTTTGGATTACTTATGAGTATTGATGCATCTGGAGCATGAACAACAACACCAGAATCAAGAATGTTTAAAAGTTTAATATATCGATCTTTACTGTGTTTTAAAGATTCTTCTACCTTCTTAAGTTGAGAAATATCTACAATGGTTATATTACTTTTATTTCCCTCTTCGGCAACTATTCCTGTAAGATATACATTGAAAACTTTACCGTTAATAGAAAGGTCAACTTCACAGCATTGACTGGTTTTATTTTTGAATATTGCTTCCAGAAAAATAGTATAAACCCGTTTTGAATCATCCGTAACAAAAAAACCAAATTGACTATCGATTATTCTAGACCGTTCCTTGCCAAGCATTCGACAGGCTGTTAGATTAATAGTAAGAATTCTACCATCTCTAGAAATACTGAAATATCCTGAAGGCGCAAAATCATATAACTCTGTATATTTCTCTATAGCAGTTTCGGCCTGTTCTTTTGCCAATATAAGTTCCTCATTTTGCATTTCAAGCTCTATCTGATGTACTTCAAGTTCATGTATGAGTTTTAAAGTCTCTGCTTCAGAAAGGGTACAGTTCGATTTTACTTGCTTTTGCTTTTGTAACTCTTCGGCTTTTTGCCTTATGGTTACTGCTTTTCCAGAACTTTTTACTGCTTTTTTCATGGCCAATATTCTTTATTTAATGCTACATTTATTCTTGATATAAATTAATATTACGCTTTTGTTCTCTTTTTACACGTATTGTATTTAACTCCTGAAATCAGCAATCTATCTTATGATACATTGAATAATTTTTTTCCCATTTATTGAATAGCAATTTGCTGTAAACTCGACATTTAAATTTTGTCCATTATCAAATTCAACTTGTACATTTTGATATGTGACCAATTCTTCTTGCTGCAATGCAATAAATTGATCTTTACTTTTTATTATATTTTTAAAGAAATTCATCTCCCAAATGGGTTTATCTATACACTCTTCTTTGGGACGTCCAAGTAAATTAATTAATGACAGATTCAAATCAGTAATTTTACCTGTTTCTTGGTCTAAAAAAAAGATGCTGTCTTTGGCAGATTCAAAAAGATGATGGTATCGAGTTTCGTAAAAAGCCAATGCTTCTTCCACTGCCTTGCGATCCGAGATATCCCGAATAATACACTGAACTAATTTACTGTCGTTTACCAAATACAAAGTACTGACAAATTCAACATTAATATTTCTACCGTCAGCCGTTTCAAGTGGCAAATCTTCATACCGAACAAACTCTTTTAGTTGCAATTCCAAAAACTTTTCCTTGTTGGCAACAATATCTTTTAATGATCCTATTTCCCATATTGCTTTTTCTACAAACTGTTCATAGGAATATCCCAACATTTCGATTAAAAATGGATTTACGTCAATAATTTTTCCGCTTTCGGCATCCACAATAAGAATTCCGTCTTTTGCTGATTCAAAGAGACGTCTGTATCTATTCTCAAATACTAATGTTTCTTCTGCTTGCTTAGCAGTGGTAATATCGGTAAAAGTGATCACAATTCCATCTATTCGATCGTCTAACGTACGGTAAGGCATAATTCTAACCGAAAACCATCTTCCGTCATTTGTTGGAATTGTATTTTGAATGGGAGATAATTTTTTAATCACTTCTATTGCATGCGCCCCCATTTCTGGGTATTGCAAATTGGTTACTAAATCGGTAAAAGGTCTTCCGGTATCGGTTTGTCGAAGCTTAAATATTTCAGTAACCGAATCTGTAAAACGACGTATATTCAATTCCTTATCCAAAAACAGCGTTGCAATTTCGGTACTGTTTAGCAAATTTTTCATGTCGTTATTTGCTTGTTCAAAGTCACTTAGTTTACTTTGAAGTTCAGCATTAACCGTTTGCAATTCTTCATTAAGACTTTGCATTTCTTCTTTTGAAGTTGTTAGTTCTTCATTGGTAGATTGCAGTTCCTCGTTTGTTGATTGTAGTTCTTCATTGATTGATTTCAATTCTTCCTGAGAGGTTTGCATTTCTTCACGGGAATTCTGCAAATCTTCGTTACTCTGCTTGAGTTCAGCTTCTAATTCTCTATGTCTTCCAGAAATATACAGTTTTCCTTTTTTCAACTTTTCGTCCCCTTGTTCCATCATTACCGAAACGTCTGAAAAAACAATCATCACCAAATCTTTTATAAAATTAGGTCCGTCAATACGTTGAATTGTAACATTTACATAGTTGAAATCACCGTTTGTTCCAATCTTTATATTTCTAAGAATAACTGGATCATAATTTTGCATCGCCTTACGAAAGGCTACAGGTAATTCGTTACGTAACCCTTCTCGAGCCATAACATGAATATTCCAGTTTGCTTTGCCGGCAACTGGTTCAAGATATTTTCCTGTTTTACCGGTAATATATAGGATATCTCCTTTCTCGTTTACGATAACACTAGCAGGAATAAAGTTTTTTAATAAAATTTGATCTGCAAGGCTCTGAATATTCTCCACTTCTTTTGGGGCTGTATTTACTTCTTTAATTTCTTTCTTATTATATGAAAATGAGCTTGGAAAATCGGTTAGTTCAGTCATTATTGGAGAATGAGTACGTTTAAAAAATTTTAATTTAGAATCAAGTATATCAAATCCTTGATTATTTCGCCCTAGAGTTTCAGCAGAACCCAACAACAAAATTCCACCGGGTTGAAGACTGTAATTAAACAAATCAAACAACTTTCTTTGCAAGTTAGGCTCCATGTATATTAACATATTACGGCACATCAAAATATTGAGTTTCGTAAAAGGAGGATCTTTTATAATATTATGGGGAGCAAAAATAAGCATTTCACGAATAGAAGCATTTACTCGAAAACCATCGCCTGTGACAGAAAAAAACTTTGCTATTCGATGGGAGGAAACATCAATAGCGATACTAGAACTAAAAATACCTCGACGCGCTTTATTTATTGCGTCTACATCTAAATCTGTTGCGAATATCTGTAAAGACAGCCCTTTTTTATTCCCAAATTCTTCCAAAACTTCTTTAAAAACTATTGCCAATGAATACGCTTCTTCTCCTGTTGAACAAGCTGGTATCCAAGCCCTTAATACATATCGATCTGGCAACTCTTTTATTAAATCAGGAAGAATGGTTGTTTTTAGCTTTTCCCAAACAAAAGTATCTCTAAAAAAGCTGGTAACTCCAATTAAAAGTTCTTTGAAAAGCAATTCAACCTCTTTTGGGTTTTCCTGCAAAAACCGTACATAGTTTTGTATTTCATTTATTTGGTGAATTCCTTTCCGTCTTTCTATACGACGCATTAATGTATTCTTTTTATAGGAAGAAAAATCATGCCCAGTTCCTTCACGAAGCAATATGATAATTTTATCGAGATGACTTTTACTTTTATGATCAATATTGGTAATCTTTGTAACGGGAGGAATATATCTATAAAGTGAGATTAATTTCTCTCCCAACTCTTCTGCAGGAGCAATAATATCTGCCAAAACCATTTCTATGGCATTTCGAGGCATTGTATCAAATTTTGCAGAAGTAGGTTCTTGAATCAAAACCAGTCCGTTTTTTTCCTTAATGGCTTTTAAACCTAGACTGCCATCTGATCCCATTCCAGATAGAATAATACCAACACTTTTATCTAATTTATCTAGAGCCAACGAACGAAAAAACAAATCTATAGGCAATCGCAATCCTCGGGTTTCAACAGGATCGAACAAATGCAATTTTCCTTTTAATATCGATAAACTTTTGTTGGGCGGAATTACATATACGTGATTGGGTTTTACTCTGAGTTCATCACTCGCCTGAAGCACTTTCATGGGCGTACTACGTTGCAATAATTCAGGTAATATTCCTTTGTAATTGGGATCTAGATGTTGAATAATTACAAATGCCATTCCTGTATCATTAGGCAAATTTTTTAAAAAAAGTTCAAATGCTTCAAGACCACCTGCAGACGCTCCTACTCCTACAATAGGAAAATCATTGCTTTCAGTGCCATCCAAAATCTTATTTTGGACTTGCGAAAAACCCTTTTTATCTCCCTCTAAAACTGGATCCCCTTCTATTATTTTCATTATATTTTTATAATTATCAGAACCTCCTGACAGCATTTAATACAAATACATTTTATCTTTCTTATTATCACCTTTTACTCTAAAAAAGCCAAATTTGTGAAAATATCAAATTTAGTACATCAACAGTACTATCCAAAATGTTGCGAAACTTTTTTAGCTTATTTTGATTTTGAACATTTTCAGCACCTTTTTTTTTAATAGATTATATTTGCCGTTTGCCTACTATTTCAAAAATAGATTTAGCTTTCTAATTTAATAAAAGTGATGCAAAAGTAGCTTTATTACGCTATTACACAAAGAATAAACAATTCTTAATTTTATCTAAAATAATTAATAAATTTACAAATAAAATTTTGTTAATCTTAAATAAATTAAAGTTTTGCCTTATTTTATTATATAAATAATAGAAAAAGACTATTTAAAAAAAGTAAATAAAAATTAATCCAAAATTAAACTATTGGCCTATTTTATATTGACTATTTGGTTCAGAAAAAGGTACTCCATTACTACAGAATTAATTAACAAAAACTGTGTATTCAAAAATGTTATTTGGGTAACCATTTTTGCAATATTCCTTCTAAATCAGATTCTACAATTGGTTTTGAAACATAATCGTTCATTCCATACTCTAAACACTTATCCTTTTCTCCAACCATAATTCCGGCAGTTAGCGCTATTATAGGTATGTTTTTTCCTGATTTATGATTTCTAATTTCGACAGTAGCTTCATATCCATTTTTTATTGGCATTTGAATGTCCATTAAAATTAAATCAGGTTTGTTAATCTCAAAATGCTCTATTCCTTCTTGACCATCTGTTGCTTCCAAAATAACAGCATTTGGAACAATTCTTTTCACTAAGGTTTTGGCTAGAAACATATTTATTTTATTGTCTTCAACTATTAAAATACGAAGTGATTCTAAATTTTTTGGATTCATAATTTTTTGAATTTTACGAGGTCCTGACAATTCAACATAAACCTCTTTTAAAGCATTGGCTTTTTTGAAATTTATATGAAAGAAAAAATCACTTCCATCACCGTATTTACTAGTTAATTCCAAACTGCTGTTCATTAATTCCAAAAGTAAATTGGAAATAGCCAACCCTAAACCTGTACCACCAAATTTTCTGGAAGTGGCGTTGTCTTCTTGAACAAATGAATTAAAAATCTTCTTTTGATTGTATTGTTTTATCCCTATACCAGTATCCTTGATAGAAAATTTTATTGTTGAATTATTTTTGCTTGATTTAGTTTGCTCCACATCCAATCGGATGTAACCAAAAGAAGTGAATTTCAAGGCATTGCTAATTAGATTGACTAATATTTGTTTTAATCTAATTGAATCGGCATAAATGAATTGCGGAACAGTTTTTTCGATAGTCAGCGATAAATCTATGTTTTTTAAATTAGCTTGGTGTTTAAACAACTCGATTACTTGATGTAATAGTCTAAAAAGATCAACTTCTTCTGTATGCAATTCTAACTTTCCCGACTCTATTTTGGCAAAATCAAGTATATCATTAATAATCTCCATTAATGCATTGGCCGAAACATTTACGGTTGACATATATTCCAATTGATTTTTCTCGAGGTTGGTTTTCATTAATAAATCTGTAAAACCTACAATTCCGTTTAAAGGAGTACGAATCTCGTGACTCATATTAGACAAGAATTCCGACTTTGCTTTATTAGCTTCTTCCGCAAGAATTTTGGCTTTTTTGAGTTCTTTATTCGATTGCTTTAATTGTTCATTTATTTCTTCGTATTCTAAATATTTTACATAGAGATATTTTTCGTTTTGTTCGGCTTTTTCTTTGGCATTTATCAATTCAAGTTCCAGCAGTTTATGATCCGTAATATCTCGAATTGTGCCAACAATTTCCATTGGTTGATTTTCATCATCCCATTTCAAAGTTCCTATTCCATGTACCCATCGCACTTCATTGTCATTTACTCTAACAATTTTATATTCTCTATTAAATTGTTCTTTTTTGGTTAATACCTCTTCGTTAAAATAAGTTACTAAATTTTCACGCCACACAGGATGTACTAGTGCTAACCAGGTTTCCGAATTCAATTCATATTCGGCATCAATTCCAAAAATTGTATTTAATAAATCTGTTCGTGTCCAATTACCTGTATACATATTTATACTATAAGTACCAAGTTCAGCAATGATTTGGGTTTCTTTTAGAAAAAGTTCACTTTCTTTAAGTTTTTCTTCGGCTTTTTTTCTTTCGGAAATATCAAAAATACTGGCTCGAATTAATTCTTTATTCTCGGCTGGCAATCGTACTAATCGTACTTCACAAAAAATAGAGTTCCCTTCACTATCGATATGAGTCCACTCAAAAGAAGGTTTTCTTCCTTTCAGAGTCTCATCAAATAATTCATTGGCCATTATAGTAGATAATCGCCCATTGGGTTGGTATTTTGGACTTACATTAACTGGTCCTATAGCTAAAAGTTCTTCCTCGGTCATTTTAAACAATGGTAGTGCACTTTGACTTACACTGATAAATTTTTGCTCTTGCAGATCAATAACCACAAGTGCTTCTGGCGCATTTTCTACCAAAACTCGAAAACGTTCTTCTTTTACTTTCAAAGCTTCTTCTGTATGAATACGTTCTGTTATATCTTTTACAAACAACAAAACTTGTTTTTCGGAAAGCTTTACTGCATCAATTGAACAATACCGAATTTCCCCGTTATTATGAATATAGGTCACTATATCGTTTGAAGTTCCAGTCAAAAAAAGGGTTTCAAAACACAATTTTAATTTCCCTAATGAATCTGGATGTATAATGTCATTTATCGACATTTTTAGTAATTTCTTTTGGGAATACCCCATTATTTTGGTTGCTGCCGAATTTACTTCTAAAAAAAAACCCTTTTCATTAGCAACAAAGACACCATCTGGAGCATTTTGAACATAGTTTCTAAACTTGGCATTACTTTCTTGTTCTCGTTTTTTTTCTTTTATAGCCTCAACTTCTTTTTTCTTCAATAAAATTTCACTTTCAATGCGTTTTTTTTCAGTAATATCTTGAGCTATACCTCTTAAAGCAATGATTTCTCCTTTTTCATTTAGTATAGGAATTCCAGTACCATAAACCCATTTGAATCTATTATTACTCAGCATGACTTTATGAGTAATTTCATAAGGTTTCTTGTTTCTCATTGATTCACCAATCAAACTATTAAGCAATTCGCGGTCTTCATTAGAGAAATGTTCCAAATACTGTTCATATAAATTATCAGCAGGGATCTCAGAAATTTCAAATATATGATACAATTCTTTGGTCCAAATTAGATTATTTGTCGTCAAATCAAACTCCCAACTCCCAATTTTAGACAATTTTTGAGCATCGTTCAATAAATTTTCACTGGCAATTAATTTCTCTTGAATGGTACGAATTTCAGTAATATCTCTTCCAATAGAATAAACTAAATTTTTCTCTGGATTAAAAATGGATGACCAATGAATATGAATACATTCGCCATTTTTGGAGAGAATTCTGTTTTCAAAACTCATTGATCGTTTCCCTTTTATAAGCGACTGAAGAACTTCTCTAGTTTTGGAAACATCTTCAGGATGTATATATTTGATGTAACTATCAAGTAGTAATTCTCTTTTGGTATAACCTAATTTTTTAAAGAAAGCATGATTATATTCTTTGAAAAAACTATTCAAATCTGTGACACAAATAAAATCGGAAGTTTCTTTGGTAAAAAAATCAAAAATAGAATTTATCTCCACTTTTCTTTGAAGTAAAGAAATTTTTTGCTCTTGTTTTTTTACTTTTTCCAATAATTCTGCAACGGATGGTATAGTTTTTTTCATATGTAGATATTTATTGATTTTTATCGGTCATATGTAATTAGCATATCTTCATTGGTGTTTGCAGCCAATTTTACAGTAATGCTCATTTCATAAAGAAAAAATAAAATTGAATTAAAGACAAAACTGAAAAGAAGAAACATCAAATTAAAGATATAAAATAAATTTAACACAAAACACTAATTGCTAAAGTATTATAATGCTACATCCATTTTAATACCAAAAAAAAATCTCCTACTAGCTTTTCATAGTAGGAGATAATTCATCAATTTGTATAAAGAAATCGTAATGGATTAATTTTTGAGCCACTTCATTAAAATTTTTTCTAGCTCATTAAAAATAATAGGTTTTGTTAAATAATCAGACATGCCGTATTCCATGCATTTTTCTTTTTCGCCATTCAAAACACCTGCTGTTAATGCAATAATTGGTAAATATTTAAAAGCAGAGAGTTTCCTAATTTCTGATGTGGCATCATATCCGTTTTGAATTGGCATTTGGATATCCATTAACACTAGATCTGGCATTTCCTCTTTTACCTTTAGAACCGCATCAAAACCATTTGTAACTTCAATAAGAACACAATTTCCCAACATTTTTTTTATCAATGTTTTTGCTAAAAGCATGTTTATTTTATTATCCTCAGCTATTAAAATTTTATAACTTGAGAGCGAGTTAAAGGGGATATTCTCTTTTTCTGTGATTGGTTTAAGTTCCTCATTTATCATATTACCTTCTTTTTTGTTAATCTTTTTAAAAAGTATTGCAAAAAAGAATTCGCTTCCTACACCATAGGAACTGATTAGTTTAAGCTCACTTTTCTTTAAAGCTAAAAGTTGATTAGAAATTGCCAATCCCAATCCTGTCCCGCCATAACGCCTAGTAGTGGTATTATCTGCTTGAACAAAAGATTGAAAAATTTTATTTTGATTTTGAATTTTGATTCCGATTCCTGTATCAATTACCGAAAACTTAATTTTTGATATTGCATCAAATTCTTCTTCTTGGCTCAAAATCAATTTTATGTGACCTGTAGCGGTGAACTTCATTGCATTGCTCAAAAGATTAACTAAAATTTGTTTTAGACGAAATGAATCACCCAATATATATTGAGGAACATTAGTATCAATACGAAGTATTAAATCAATTTTTTTATGATTGGCTTCATACTTAAACAAATTAATGACTTGACTAGACAATTCGAAAATATCAATTTCTTCAAAATTTAATTCCATTTTACCGGCTTCAATCTTAGAAAAATCAAGAATATTATTAATAATATCCATCAAAGTATTTGCCGATTCGTTTACGGTTTTCAAATATTGCAATTGATCTTTATCCAATTTTGTTTTCAAAAGCAAATCAGTAAAACCTACAATTCCATTGAGTGGCGTTCTAATTTCATGACTCATATTAGACAAGAATTCTGATTTTGCAATGCTTGCAGCTTCGGCTTTTTCTTTTGCTTTTATGGTATCGTCAATTAATTTCTTTTGCGTAATATTTTGAACAACACCTTTTAATGCAACAACATTATTTTGGTTGTCTAATATTGGAATTCCAGTACAAAAAACCCATTTTTTTTTATTATTATCCAATACAATACGATGTTCCATTTCATAAGGAATTTTATTTGTAATTGTATTGTAAATATTCTTGTTCAATAGTTCAATATCATCTTCTAAAAATCGCGATAAGTATTTACCATATAGGTTTGGCTCAAAATCTTTTTTTTCAATTTCAAATATTTTATACAATTCATTGGACCAATTGAGTTCTTGGGTTGTCAAATTGAAATCCCAACTTCCTATTTTCGCAATTTTTTGAGCTTCATTAAGCGACTTTTCGCTAGAAAGTAGTTTTTCCTGAGTTTTCCTCATGTCAGTTACATCTCTTGCAATAGCATAAATCAAATTATTGGAAATATTCAAATTGGCTCTCCATTCCAAAAAAACCAACTGTCCATTTTTTTTAATGTATCGGTTTTCAAAATCTATTGTAGGATTCTTTAGGGATAACAACTTAATCTCTTTAAAAGTTTTTTCTAAATCATCTGGATAAATAAATTCTAAAAAAGGTCTTGACAAAAGCTCATTCCTTGAGTAGCCTAAAATGTTTACAAAAGCATCATTTACAACTTTAAAATAGGCATTATTATCAGCAATACAAACTAAATCGGGTGACTCATTTACAAAATACTCAAAATTGGTTATTGAATATTTTTCTTCTTTTAATTCTTGAATTAACAATTCTTGCTCCTTTACTTTTTGGAGTAATTCTTCATAAGTAAAATCCTGTATTGCTATTTTCATTGGTAAAAATTAAGTAATTACACCATTAGAGCTCTATTGAGATCATAAATATAACATTGTCTTTTAGAAAAAAAAATTTCTTTTGTAAAAAGAACAAAAACTACAACTATTTAATAAAAAATAACGTCATCTAACATTATTTTTTAAGTTTTTGTTTACAATTATTTACATTCCATAAATTATGTTCAAAAATATAATTTATTGATAATAGGGATTTTTGACAAATTATAAAACACAAACTTCAATAAAAACAAAACAACATCTATCCTTTTACTCTTTTCAAAAATCCTCTGTGACAATTGTTACTGACCACGGTTTTTCATCCTTCTATATTTGCTCCATAATTAAGAAAAATCAATTATGAGAAAAATCAATTTTATACTACTGGGAATTTTTTCAATCACCCATTTTGGATATAGTCAAGATACAATAGCCATTTCTAAAAAAGAGATTTGGGCAAAAGCAGTTGACAAAAATTTGCAAATCAAAATGGCGAACCAAGATTTCAAATCGGCTCAGGCTGATTATCACCAATCAAATTCGTTGTTCTTGCCGAATATTTCTGCTTCACATACTTCGATGGCAACGACCAATCCGCTGATGGCTTTTGGATCCAAATTGAATCAGGGGATTTTAACACCATCCGACTTTGATCCCGCAAAACTGAACAATCCGTCACAAACTCAAAATTTTGCAACTAGGATTGATATTTTACAACCGCTTATCAATGTTGATGGATTGTATGGACGACAAGCAGCCAAATCCAAAATGGATGCCTATCAATTGCAAACTGAAAGAACCAAAGAATACTTGGAACTGGAGATTAACAAAGCTTTTATGCAGTTGCAAATGAGTTACAAAGCCGTTAAAGTGATTGAAAAAGCAAATGCCACGGCAGAAGCCAATTTGAAATTGATTCAAAATTATTTCAATCAGGGAATTTTGCAAAAAACCGATTTGTTATCGATGCAAGTACGTGTCAATGAAGTCCAAAATCAATTGCAATACGCCAAAAGTAACGTGCAAAACGCTTCGGATTATTTGGCTTTCTTATTAGATGAAGGTACCGCCAACAAAGTATACAAACCAATCGAAGAATTGGATAATGTCATCATAATTGATGCTTTCAACACTTCACTATCCGATAATCGAAAAGACATTCAGGCGATGAACAAAACAACCGAATCCTATGGCAAAATGTACCAATCCAGTAAAATGAATTTCTTGCCAAGACTGAACGCTTTTGGAAGTTACGAAATGTATGCACAGCAACTTTTCGGATCTAATTCGAATGGATATGTTGTGGGAGCACAATTATCCTGGAATGCTTTTGACGGGTATAAATCGATTGGTAAAATGGAGAAAGCCAAAGCTGATTTTCAAAAATCGGAAATAGAGACCCAACAATACAAAGCCCAAAGCCAAATGGAATTGAGCAAAGCCAACAGACAACTCAGAGATGCCGAAAACAAAGTGAATTTAGAAAAACTGGCTTTGGAACAATCCAAAGAATCGTATAGAATAAGAAGCAATCGTTTTACGCAAGGGCTAGAAAAAACTACGGATTTATTGCTGACAGAAACACAGATGTACCAAAAAGAACTGGAATATTTACAAGCTGTTTTTGAATACAATTACACACAGGAATACTTGCAGTTTTTGACAAAATAAAAAAGTTCAATTTCAATGGCAATAGCAAAAATCAATTTCAATTTTAATATCAATTATAAAAAATATACAATGAAGAACAACTTATTCAAATCAGCTATAATCACATCTCTATTCGTTTTACTGCTTTCCTCCTGTAATGGAGAAAAGAAAGAAGCTGTAATTAAAGAAGCTGCCATTGCGGTAAAAGTAAGTGGCGCGTCTGAAAACAACAATGGACAATTTGTAACAGCAAGCGGTAAAATTGAAGCCGAAAACTCCGCAAATTTAAGCACTAGAATGATGGGGTATGTAACCAAAATCCACGTGCAAGTGGGTCAAAAAGTAAGTGCGGGACAATTATTAGTCAGCATCAACAACACCGATTTGCAAGCCAAAAAAGCGCAAGTGGACGCGAGTATTCTACAAGCAACAGCTGGCTATAACAATGCCAAAAAAGATTACGATCGATTTGTGAATTTATTCAAACAACAAAGCGCTTCCCAAAAAGAGTTGGATGATATGACGGCTCGTTATGAAATGGCAAAAGCAGGTCTGGAAGGCGCCAAACAAATGCGTAACGAAGTGATAGCGCAATTCTCCTACTCTAATATCACAGCTCCGTTTGCGGGTATGGTGACCAATACTTTTGTAAAAGAAGGAGACATGGCCAATCCGGGAATGCCATTGGTAAGTATCGAAGGAGCATCGAGATTACAAGTAACGGCTATGGTTTCTGAAAGTGACATTACTGCTATCAAAAAGGGAATGGCTGTAAAAGTACTGGTAAAATCGTCTAACGAAAGCTTAACCGGAAAAGTAAGCGAAGTGAGTCTATCAGCAAAAAATACGGGTGGGCAATATTTGGTAAAAATCAATTTGGACAAAACTAATAATACTGTTTTATCTGGAATGTTCGTAAACGTTCAGTTTCCTGTTGCCAATACCATGCCAACAAAAACAAACGAAAAAGTTTTGGTTCCCGAAAGTGCTTTGGTACAACAAGGACAGTTAACTGGAATTTATACTATTGGAACTGGAAATATAGCCATATTAAGATGGTTGCGTATTGGTAAAAACTTTGGTAATCAAGTAGAAGTTTTGTCTGGATTATCGGCAAATGAGCAATATATTGTTTCGGCTGACGGGAAATTGTATAACGGAGCTTTGGTAAGTATTCAGTAAGCCCCTCCCAACCTCCCCCAAGGGGAGGAGAATAGACGTAAAAAAATAAAATTTTGTAATAACATCCACTAATAATTCCCCCTTTGGGGGTTAGGGGGCAAAACAAAAAATATTATGCAAGAAGGAATTTCAGGTAAAATAGCCCATTTTTTCATCAATTCGAAGTTAACGATACTGTTGATGGTCGCTTTGATGATTATAGGAGTGTACAGCTCGTTTCTAATCCCAAGGGAGGAAGAACCACAAATAAATGTTCCGATGGCCGACGTAATGGTAGGTTATCCCGGTGCTAATCCCGCCGAAGTAGAAAGTCGTGTGATCAAGCCTTTGGAGAAAGTAATCTCGAATATCAAAGGGGTCGAACACGTGCACAGTATGGCCATGAACGGTCAAGCGATGTTGATTGTACAGTTTTTTGTGGGTCAGGATGTGGAGCGTTCGTATGTAAAATTATATGACGAATTGGCGAAACACGAAGATATGTTTCCGCAAGGCGTATACAAACCAATGGTAAAAACCCGCTCGATTGATGATGTGCCGATGTTAGGCATCACGCTTTGGAGCGAAAAACAAGACGGTTACCAATTGCGTCAACTTGCTGAAGAAGTGACTTCGGAAATTGAAAAAGTAAAAGATGTGGCCATTACCAAGGAAATTGGCGGAAACAATCGCGAACTGAAAGTGATTTTGGACAAAGATAAAATGGCCGAAAATGGCGTGGATGCTTTGGGCGTTATGCAAATGATTCAGGCGAATAATGGCAGTTCACAATCGGGTAGTTTTGTCAATGCGGACAAAGAATATTTGGTTACCACGGGACAATTTTTATCGAATGCCGAAGATGTGGAAAACTTGGTGGTGGGTGTGAATAAAAACCTGCCTGTCTATTTGAAACAAGTTGCCAAAGTGCAAGATGGCCCCTCAACAGCCAGAAGTTATGTGTCATTTGGATATGGCAAAGCCAACGAAAAATTCAAAACCGCAAAATCCGAATATCCTGCCGTGACGATCTCTGTTGGGAAAGTGAAAGGTGCGGATGCGATGAAAATATCGGCAAAAATCATTGACAAAGTAGAGCAACTAAAAAAGAGTTTAATTCCAAACGATGTACATGTAGAAGTAACCCGTAACTATGGGGAAACGGCTTCGGACAAAGTGGGTGAATTGTTGATGCACTTAGGAATTGCAATTATTGCCGTGACCATTTTGGTGATGCTTGCTATGGGCTGGCGCGGTGGATTGGTGGTTTTCTTCTCGGTTCCCTTGACGTTTGCGCTGACGTTGTTTGCCTATTACTTATTGGGCTACACGCTGAATAGAATCACGCTTTTTGCCTTGGTATTTGTGGTGGGAATTGTGGTCGATGACAGTATTATTATTGCCGAGAATATGCACCGCCATTTCAAAATGAAACGACTGCCATTCAAACAAGCGGCAATTTATGCGATCAATGAGGTAGGAAATCCAACGATTTTGGCAACATTTACTGTAATTGCAGCAATACTTCCTATGGCGTTTGTGTCTGGAATGATGGGGCCATATATGAGTCCGATGCCAATTGGAGCTTCGATTGCGATGTTGTTATCATTGTTTGTAGCCTTGACAGTTACGCCTTATTTGGGGTATCATTTATTGCAAGAAAAAGAAGAACAACAACACAAAGAATCTGAAGGAATTGAAACCAGCTGGGTGTATAAAATCTACAGCAAACTGGAACGTCCTTTCTTGGAAAGCAGTGCCAAAAGACGCATTCTGGTAGCCGTAACAGTGGTGTTGTTATTCGGCTCTATTTTCATGTTTTTTACCAAGTCGGTGGTCGTAAAAATGTTGCCATTCGATAATAAAAACGAGTTTCAAGTGGTGATTGATATGCCCGAAGGAACTACGCTGGAACGCACAGCTGCAGTTACCAAAGAAATTGCACAATATCTTTCGACAAAACCGGAAGTAGTAGATTATCAAAATTATATTGGTACATCGGCACCGATTACGTTCAACGGCTTGGTGCGCCATTATGATTTACGCGGTGGCAGCAATATGGCCGACATACAGGTGAATTTATTGCACAAAGAAGACCGTGATTTACAAAGTCACGCTATTGCAAGAGAAATGCGTCCTGAGATTCAAAAAATTGCCAAGAAATATGGAGCCAATGTAAAAATCATTGAAGTTCCGCCAGGACCACCTGTTTTATCGACTTTGGTGGCCGAAATTTATGGGCCTAATTATAAAGATCAAATAAAAGTAGCACATCAAGTAAAATCAATTCTTGAAAAAACTACTGATATTGTGGATGTTGACTGGATAGTTGAGGACAATCAAACGGAATACAAACTGAAAATAGACAAAGAAAAAGCGATGCTAAATGGTATTGCACCGCAACAAGTGGTCGGCAACCTCACGTATTTATTGAAAGAATATCCGGTTTCGAATTTGTATGATGAAAATTCCAATGATAATGTGGGGATTGTTCTTTCGCTTGACGACAAAGACAAAACGAGTTTACAAGACATTGAGAATCTAAAAATCAAAGGAAGTCAAGGAAATATGATTCCAGTGAGTGATTTGGTAAAAGTAGAAATGGACACTTTGCAAAAAACCATTTATCGAAAAGACCAAAAACGCGTGGTTTATGTAACCGCGGATATGGCTGGAGCATTAGAAAGTCCCGTATATGCTATTTTGGGAATGAATGAAAAACTAGCCAAAATGCAATTGCCAAAAGGGTATAAAGTCAACGAACTTTATATGGAACAACCTACAGACGAAAGTGATTTTACCGTAAAATGGGATGGCGAATGGCAAATTACCTTGGAAGTATTCCGTGATTTGGGTGTGGCATTCATGGTGGTTATCGTGATTATTTATATGCTGATTGTGGGCTGGTTCCAAAACTTCAAAACGCCTATGGTGATGATGTTGGCCATTCCGCTTTCGCTAATTGGAATTGTGTTTGGCCACTGGTTGCTGAATGCTTATTTCACCGCAACCTCTTTTATCGGAATGATTGCATTGGCTGGAGTAATGGTGAGGAACTCGGTGTTGCTTATCGATTTTATCGAAATCCGACTGAACGAAGGTGTGCCCTTGAAACAAGCTATTATTGAGGCTGGAGCGGTACGTACTACTCCTATTTTATTGACCACAGGTGCCGTAGTTATTGGAGCTTCCATTATTTTGTTTGACCCAATCTTTCAAGGTTTGGCGATTTCATTAGTATTTGGAGCCATCGTTTCGACAGTATTGACATTGCTGGTTGTGCCTTTGATTTATTACATCACTGAGAGAAAAAAATGGGAAGCCTCCCCCAACCCCTCCGAGGGAGGGGAGTCAGAAACCTCAAAACAAAATAATGTCTAACTTTTAACGACTCCAATTTCCTCCCCACTGGGGAGGTCAGGTGGGGCTTATATTTTATGAAACTACTACTTATAACCGCAGTAAAAGAATTTGAAAAAGACATCAAGCAATTACTTAAAAAATCTGGAGTACAGTCTTTTTCGTATCAAGATGTAAAAGGATTCAAGAATAGTTCGGAAGAAGCTGTTGACACCAATTGGTTTGGAAGTGAAATGAATGAAACTCAATCGGTACTTTTTCACGTTTTTATAGCTACCGAAAAATTAGACGTATTTTGTCAATTTGTAAAAGAATTCAATACAATTCAAGAGTCCAAATCTACAATTCATGTGGCAGTATTAAACATTGAAAAAACAAACTAGTCAAAATTTAAAATTAGAAAAATGAAAAATAGAATCGTACGAGGTATTGCAGGAACTTTCATCTTAGCCAGTTTGCTATTATCCATCTATGTCAATCAAAATTGGTTGTGGTTTACGGCCTTTGTGGGTGCCAATTTACTGCAATCTTCTATAACCAAATGGTGCTTGATGGATGATATTCTTGGTAAACTGGGAGTGAAAGACTAAAAAAGAAGCTACATCAATTTTATAAAAAAGCCGAAACTGTACTGTTTTGGCTTTTTTTATAATTAAAACTAACCTATCGTCCATTAGAACTGATTAATCTATTTTCACACTTAAATACCCTATTTTATTGGGTTCAAGCCATTATAACAAAAAACCGCCGATTTATTATTTTTAACAAAAAATTAACTTTAACATTTGTATATACAAATATAAAACACACTACATTTGTACCAACAAATAAAACAAGTACGAATATGAAGATTGAAGATGAATTAAAAAGTACGGTTGACTATAACAAATCAACAAGAGTAGTTTTGAATGTCATGTACACTCAAAATGTTATTACCGAAAGTTTTAATGAAATCATAAAGCCTTATGACATTTCAAGTGAACAATACAATGTTTTACGAATACTAAGAGGACAAAAAGGGGATCCTGCAAATATGTGTGTCATTCAGGAAAGAATGTTGGCTAGAACAAGTAATACTACACGACTAGTGGATAAATTATTATTAAAGGATTTGGTCACCCGCAATGTTTGTCCTGATAATAGAAGAAAAATCGAAGTGTTAATTACTCAAAAGGGACTTGATTTATTAATCGAATTAGATCCAAAAGTAAAAGAACACGAAGAATTATTTGCAAAAAATTTAGCCGTCGAAGAATTAGAACAATTAAATACTTTATTAGAAAAATACAGAACAAAATAAACAATTAATATTATGAGCAATTTTTTAGAAAATCAAAATTGGAGATATGCAACAAAGAAATTTGATGCTACAAAAAAAGTTTCAGCAGAAGACTTAAATACACTAAAAGAAGCAATTCGTTTGAGTTCATCCTCTTATGGATTGCAACCATACAAAGTAATTATTGTTGAAAACCCAGAACTAAGAGCACAAATACAACCTGCTGCTTGGGGGCAATCACAAATTGTTGATGCTTCTCACTTGATCATTTTTGCAAATGACACCAATATTGGCGATGATGCTATTAATGAATTACTAAATTCAATGAGCATCACAAGAGAAACTCCTATTGAAGCACTTGCGGGTTACGGTGATTTTATGAAATCTAAAATTTCAACTTTGGATCCAGCAGTTAAAAATGTGTGGACTTCAAAACAAACGTATTTAGCCTTAGGGAATTTATTAAACGCTGCTGCTGAATTAAAAATTGACGTGACGCCAATGGAAGGTTTTGTTCCTGAACAAGTAAACGAAATTTTAGGATTAGACAAATTAAATCTTAATGCATCACTTATTGCAACTGTAGGATATCGTCATGAAGAAGATGCTACCCAATATTACAAAAAAGTTAGAAAATCACAAGAAGACTTATTTATTACTTTATAAAAATTACTAATTCAAATTAAATCAATTCAAATAAATTAAACACTTTACAAATGAAAAACTTAAAATTAATTGCCTTAGCATTCGTAGTAGCATTATCTACAGCTGCAGCAACAGCTCAAACTAAAAAAATTGATGTTTCTAAAAGCAGCATTAACTGGCTTGCCAAAAAAGTAACAGGTGAACATTCAGGAACTGTAGCTTTAAAAAGTGGTGCATTGGTTTTCAAGAAAAATGTACTAACAGGAGGAACTTTCACTGTGGATATGACAACTTTGACAGCTACAGACTTAACTGGAGAATATTTAGGTAAATTAAATGGTCACTTGAAATCAGAAGATTTCTTTGGTACTGAAAAATTCCCAACTTCAACTTTAGTATTCAAAAAAATAGGAACAAAATCTGCTAACGTTTATACTGTAACAGCTGATTTAACTATCAAAGGAATTACTAAACCAGTTGTTTTTGATATAACTGTAAATGGAGATACTGCTTCAACAACTTTAAATGTAGATCGTACTAAATACGACATCAAATACAATTCAAAATCTTTCTTTGAAAGCATTGGAGATAAAGCAATCTATGATGAATTCGAATTAAAAGTGAACTTGAAATTTTAATTACAAATACCACTAAGAACGTAAAGCCAACAAGAAATTGTTGGCTTTTTTATTTTATATTTAAATAAATTTACTAATTTAAGAGGAACAAAAAAACTACAATTTTGTAAACAGATTCATGAGTAATAAATATAAATTTGTACAAACAATTGAAACACCTACAAATATGAAAATAGAAGAGGAGTTAAAAAGCAAGGTTGAATATAACACTTCAACAAGAGTCTTTCTTAATATAATGTACACCCAAAACGTAATTTCGGATAGTTTCAACGAAATCGTAAAACCATACGAAATTTCAGAAGAACAATATAATGTTTTGAGAATATTAAGAGGCCAAAAAGGACAACCAGCCAATATGTGTATTATTCAAGAAAGAATGTTGGCCAGAACAAGCAATACAACAAGATTGGTTGACAAACTATTATTAAAAGATTTGGTAACTCGTAATGTGTGCTCAGATAACCGCAGGAAAATTGAAGTTTTAATTACTCAAAAAGGTTTGGATTTACTATCTGAATTGGATCCAAAAATAAAACAACACCAAGAATTATTCTCAAATAATTTGAGTGATGAAGAATTAATACAACTGAATATTTTATTAGAAAAATACAGAGCAATTAAATATTAAAAAAACATCCAATTTAATCCTTAACCCAAAGGTCATATAGAGTTAATATTAAGAAAATACGCTTAAACCATTGAAAAGGTAATTTTGAATAAAAAACTAAAACACCAACAGAATTCAAAAAAACCTACAATCTTAAACGTTATGAAAAAACAACTTATCATTGTTATACTTATTTTATTATCAATTACAACATTAAATGCTCAACAAATAATAGGAATTAATAGTACCGATAATTGGTTAACCAATTGGACTAACTTCAAACCATCTAAACACGAATATAAAGAGACTAACATAAGTTTAATTGGAATAATAGATAAAGATCTAAAACTTACCAAAAACAATACTTACAAACTTATAGGCACCGTTTACATAACCAATAAAGCTATATTGACAATTGAACCTGGCACTGTAATTCGCGGAGACAAAGAATCTTGCGGAACACTTGTAATTACCAAAGGTTCAAAAATAATGGCCGAGGGTACTTCTACAGAACCAATTGTTTTTACTTCGAGTAATAGTATTTCTGCAAGAAGACCTGGGGATTGGGGAGGTATTGTAATTTTAGGAGATGCTCCAATAAATAAGTTAGGCGGATCTAGTTTCTTAGATTTTAATTTTGATTCGACATTAGGTTTTTATGGCGGCGAAGATGTTAATAGCAACTCGGGAATTCTTAAATATGTCCGAATTGAATTCTCAGGACATAAAATAAATGCATTAAAAGAATTGAATGGTTTGTCATTAGCAGGTGTTGGAAAAGGTACAAAATTCGATTTTATACAAATTAGCTTCTCAAATGACGATTCTTTTGAATGTTATGGTGGAGATGTAATTTTCAACCATTTAGTTTCTTTAAGAGCTACAGATGATGATTTTGATTACACGCAAGGTGTACAATGTACTATATCGAACAGTATAGCAATTCGCAACCCTTATTCATCTGACAAATCAGGTTCCCGTTGTTTTGAAATTGATTCATACGATAAAATTGAAAACACGGATATGACAAAAAAATTGACTAAAGTTATAGCCAATAACATGACTCTTATCAATACAGAAGACAATAATCAAGGGTTAGTGAGAGAAGCTGTTTATATAAAAGAGAGAAGCTATTTTAACTTAAACAACAGTATTGTTGATGGATTTAGTTCTGCTGTATTATTAGATAGTAAAATTGGGGCTGTTGCTGCAAATCTAGCAAAAATAAACTTACAAAACATACAGATCAACCGTTGCAAAGGTATTGTACAAAGTGAAAATGAAACTTTAAATCCTGATCTATTAAATTGGTACAATTTAGATACTTTTTCTTTAGTTTTAACGGGTTTATATGAATCAGAATTATACATTCAACCCGATATCAAAGATCTACCTGATTTTAGAATAAAAAAAGCAGAAGCTTTTGCCAGTTCAAAATAATTCTTACCAAAAGTATAAAATCGAGCCTGATAATTTTTATCAGGCTTTTTTATAAAAATGCCAGATCTAAATATATTTTTAATCTGATTTTAAATACTTTAAAGAGATTATTTTAATTTTCATAATTAATTATTAAACTGATACCTATTGTTATTTAGATATTTAAAGTACCTTTACTAATCCCATTTAAAAATTCAAAAACCGTATTAATTAATTTCAAAGTTTTCAATTTTATACTATTGAAATAAATACATCTATTAACTCTTCATCGTTTAATTAACTTAATTATAAATAATATGAAAAGATTAAAATTAGTATTCATCGCGATTGTAATTCTTTTTTCATTTCAAAAAGGAATAGCACAAACCAGTAAAATTGATATCACCAAAAGCATCATTAATTGGGTAGGAAAGAAAATCACGGGTCAACACGAAGGAACGATTAATTTCAAAGACGGTTACCTCATTTTCAAAGACAAAAAAGTAACTGGAGGAAGTTTTACAGCAGACATGAAATCCTTATCCAATACAGATCAAAAAGGAGGTTCTAAACTAAAATTAGAAGGCCACTTGAAATCCGAAGATTTTTTTGGCGTTGAAAATTTCTCCACTTCGACATTAGTCTTTAAAAGTGTTGCCAATAAAGGAAACAACACCTACCTCATCAATGCCGATTTGACTATTAAAGGAATTACAAACTCCATTCAATTTGATTTGGTTGTTACAAATAATAAAGCAACAGCTGAATTGAAAATAAACCGTACCAAATATGATATCAAATACGGTTCCGGAAGTTTCTTTGACGATTTAGGCGATAAAACCATTTATGATGATTTTGAGTTAAATGTAGTTCTGGTCTACTAATTTTACAATTTTAACAAAAACATTAAAAAATAAACTTTTTTTTTGATTTAATGTTTTTGTCAAATCAAATATCATTTATATATTTGTAAACAAGAAAATAAAACATGAAAACAATAACAAACAATACTTGGTGGTGGAACAATTTACGTCAGTCGTCGTGAACTAAGCTCCTATAGTATTATTTGAACTATAAATATAAAAGGCTTGTCATCACGACAGGCCTTTTTTTTTGTTCCCCACCCCGACCCTCCCCAAAGGGAAGGGAGACAAGACCAAAAATTTAATAACTAAAAAAAAAAGATTAATTAAAAACCTATTTACCCCAATAGGCACTCCCCTCCTTTGGAGGGGGCTGGGGAGGAAATATGAAAACATATAAACTACAGACCAACTACAAACAAATTCTAGCCGACACTATAACACCTGTTAGCGTTTATTTTAAAATTAGAGATAAATTCCCAAACAGCTTATTATTAGAAAGTAGCGATTATCACGGTAATGATAATAGCTTTTCTTATATCTGTTGTAATCCAATTGCCTCGATCAAAATAGAAAACGAAACCATCTTTAAAAAATACCCTGATGGAACTTCGGAAACTATTGCTATTGATGCAAACACCAATATTCCGGCAATCATCCAAGATTTTTCGGGACAATTCCAGTCTGATAAAACCGATTTTAAATTCATCAATAATGGTTTATTTGGATACATTTCTTATGATGCAGTACGTTATTTTGAAAAAGTAACCATAGCCAAAAAAGAAAATAGCAATTCGATTCCCGATGTGTATTATGCGGTATACCAAAACATCATCGCTATCAACCACTTTAAAAACGAAGCGTATATATTTTGTCACAGTCTGGACGGAAAAAATAATATATCCGAAATTGAACAACTGTTACAATCCAGAAACATTGCCTCGTATAAATTCTCCAAAGAAGGCGAAGGTTTTTCGAACCTAACCGACGAGGAATTCAAACAAAATGTGGCTTTGGCCAAAAAGCATTGTTTCCGCGGAGATGTGTTTCAACTGGTTTTATCCAGAAGATTTACCCAAGGTTTCAAAGGTGATGAATTCAATGTGTATAGAGCTTTAAGAAGCATCAATCCATCCCCTTACCTATTCTTTTTTGATTATGGCGATTTCAAAATATTTGGTTCATCACCCGAAGCACAAATTATCGTCAAAAATCGCAAAGCCGAAATTCATCCTATTGCTGGTACTTTCAAAAGAACTGGTGATGATGAGAAAGACGCCGTTCTGGCCAAAAATTTATCCGAAGACAAAAAAGAAAATAGCGAACATGTGATGTTAGTTGATTTGGCTCGAAATGATTTAAGCCGACACGGACATAATGTGAATGTAGAAAAATACAGAGAAGTGCAGTTTTTCTCTCATGTTATCCACTTGGTTTCCAAAGTGACCGGGCATTTGCATGAAAAGGCCACAACTATGCAAGTCGTAGCCGACACTTTCCCAGCAGGAACGTTGAGCGGAGCACCCAAACACAGAGCCATGCAATTGATAGAAGATTACGAAAAAACGAATCGTAATTTTTATGGTGGAGCCATTGGTTTTATGGATTTTGAGGGTAACTTTAATCACGCAATTATGATTCGAACTTTTCTTAGCAAAAATCACCAATTGCACTCCCAAGCCGGTGCTGGAATTGTAGCAAGTTCAGACGAAGAAAGCGAAATGCAGGAAGTTTACAATAAATTACTAGCGTTGAATAAAGCGTTGGATTTGGCAGAGAAAATTTAAAAATTAAAAAATTGAATGATTGAAAAATTACTAATCTTTAAATTTTTCAATCTTTAAATCATTAAATAAAATGAAAAAAATACTAGTCATAGACAATTACGATAGTTTCACTTATAATTTAGTGCATTATCTGGAAGATTTAGATTGTGAAGTTACCGTTTACAGAAACGATGAATTTGATATTGATGAAATAGCAATTTTCGACAAAATTCTACTTTCCCCTGGACCAGGAATACCAGACGAAGCTGGATTATTGAAAGCCGTTATCCAAAAATATGCCCCTACCAAAAGTATCTTTGGGGTATGTCTAGGACAACAAGCCATTGGAGAAGTTTTTGGAGGAACACTATCCAACTTAGACAAAGTCTATCACGGTGTGGCTTCAATGGTTAAAACATCTGTTAATGATGAACTTTTATTTGAAGGATTAGGGAACGAATTTGAAGTTGGCCGTTACCATTCTTGGGTAGTTGACACCGATTTACCGGATGTTTTGGAAGCCACTTCATTCGATGAGAATGGTCAAGTAATGTCATTAAGACACAAAACGTATGATGTACGAGGCGTTCAATTCCACCCAGAAAGTGTATTGACTCCAAACGGGAAAAAGATATTGGAAAACTGGGTAAAAAGTTAGCATTCATTGATTAGTAATCAGTCAAAAAGTATGAAAACAGTTAAAATCAATTCTTTAATTTCTTGCCTTTTTATTTTTTGGTTTCTTTCTTGTACCAAGCAGAAAGAGCAAAAAACAGAGCCACTAGTTAATGCCCAACCCGAAATTGTTTTGGATTTATTGGTTATAAAGGCAAAAAACAAACTAGGAAAAGATACTGTTGTTACTATTGTTAATGATCCCGTTTATCATAAAACAAAGAAATATCATGTTGTAAACGCATTAGAACTTTTAAAAAATGAAATTGATTTATCAAAAGTTGATGTGAAAAATACGCTAATTGTTTTTGAATGCATCGATGGTTACAAACCCGAAATGCCTTTAGAATTATTCTTAAATTCGAAACCCTATTTGGCATTCAAAGATGTTGATGCACCAAAAGGTTCCAATTGGGAAAAGATTATAAAAAACGGAAACGAAATGAATGCCGACCCGTTTTATTTGGTTTACGATTCAGTTTCATCAGATAATCAAGAATACAAATGGCCGTATAATGTTATTAAATTTCACTTTGTGTCAAAAAATAAAAATATCGAAGCGTTACAACCAAAAGAAGATGAAAAAGCAATGAAAGGCTTTCTATTATTTCAAAAACAGTGCATCACTTGTCACGCCATAAACGGAATAGGAGGAGAAATGGGACCGGAACTAAATTATCCCAAAAACGTAACCGAGTACTGGAAAGAAACCGAATTGGTCGATTACATTGTCAATCCAGCGGCTTTCAGAAACAAAGTAAAAATGCCAACATTAGGAATTACCAAACAACAATCTGAAGAAATTGTTTATTATTTGAAATACATGTCCAAGAAAAAAGTAATCAGTGTTCAGTCAAAATAATTAAATTGATTAATTAAAACCCTATTTACCCCAATAGGTACTCCCCCGCGGCGGCGGGGGCTGGGGGAGGAAAATGAAAAATATATTAAATAGATTAATCAATCACGAGATCCTCTCGAAAGAGGAAGCCAAAAATGTATTGGTTAATATTTCCAGTGGGAGTTACAATCCAAGTCAGATTTCAGCATTTTTGACTGTCTATATGATGCGAAGCATTAGCATCGAAGAATTAGCGGGATTTAGGGAAGCGCTTTTGGAATTGTGCATTCGAGTAGATTTGTCCGATTACAACACCATCGATTTGTGCGGTACTGGAGGGGATGGGAAAGACACTTTCAACATATCGACTTTAGCTTCATTTGTTGCCGCTGGAGCGGGGATAAAAGTGGCCAAACACGGAAATTACGGTGTTTCTTCCATTTCGGGTTCGAGTAATGTGATGGAGAAATTGGGCGTAAAATTCAGTAACGACAATGATTTTCTTGAAAAATGCATCGACAAAGCAGGGATTGCTATCTTGCATGCTCCTTTGTTTCACCCTGCTATGAAAAACGTAGGCCCTATTCGAAAAGAATTGGGCGTTAAAACCTTTTTCAATATGTTGGGACCAATGGTAAATCCATCGTTTCCACAAAACCAATTAGTAGGTGTATTCAATCTTGAATTGGCCAGAATGTATAGTTATTTATATCAAAACACGCCAGTCAATTTTACAATTTTACACTCATTAGATGGTTATGATGAAGTTTCTTTGACTGGTCCAACAAAAATGATAACCAGTACACAAGAAAGAATGCTAAATCCTACTGATTTTGGTGTTCAGCTTTTGGAACAAAACGAAATTGAAGGCGGTAAAACCATCGAAGAATCGGCAGAAATGTTTATGAATATTATTTCTGGAAAAGGAAATGAAGCCCAAAACAATGTAGTCTGTGCCAATGCAGGAATAGCGATTGCTACCGTTACAAAATGCTCTACTCTAGAAGGATTTCAAATAGCGAAAGAAAGTTTATTATCCGGAAAAGGTTTTCTAGCTTTGAAAAAATTGAAAGATTTAATAATTTAAAAATTAAAAGATTATGACAAAATCATTTGAAGAGTTTGAAGTTTACCAAAAGGGAATTCAATTAGCCAAATTGATTTTTAAATTATTAGAAAATAAATATTTTGAAAAAGAGTTTGGTTTTAAGGACCAAATAAAAAGAGCAGTTATTTCTATTACCAACAATATCGCAGAAGGTTCAGAATACAATAACAATAAGCAACTAATCCGATATTTGAAAATTTCAAAAGGAAGTTGTGCAGAAGTGCGAAGTATGTTAATAGTATCTCGTGAACTTGGTTTTTGTGCCCCTATGGAAATTGAAGAAAGTTATAAAACAAGTATCGAAATATCACAAAACTTATCAAACTTTATAAAATATTTAAATACTAAAATCAAAGACTAATTTTTACTTAGATTGGATTTTTTTAATCTTTAAATTTTTTAATCTTTAAATTTTTTAATCTTTAAATTTTTCAATCTTTAAATCAAAATAAATGAACATACTTGACAAAATAATAGTTGACAAAAAAAGAGAAGTTATTCTCAAAAAATCCATTATTCCAGTTTCACAATTGGAAGCTTCAGTTTTCTTTGGTAAAAAAACAATTTCTTTAAGTCAAAACTTAAGAGACAGTAACTCTGGAATCATTGCAGAACACAAACGTCGTTCCCCTTCCAAAGCTGAAATTAATTATAGTTTCACTGTGGAAGAAGTTGTAAAAGGATACGAAAGTGCCGGTGCTTGCGGGATTTCAGTCTTGACGGATGGAAAATATTTTGGAGGTTCTCTAGACGATTTACTTTTGGCAAGAGCTTCTGTAAACATTCCGCTTTTGCGAAAAGAATTTATAGTAGACGAATACCAAATCTTAGAAGCCAAAGCTCACGGAGCCGATTTGATTTTGCTTATCGCAGCCGTTTTGACTAGAGACGAAATCAAATCATTATCTGAATTTGCCAAAGGTTTAGGATTGGAAGTATTATTGGAAGTTCATAATTTAGAAGAATTAGAAAAATCGATTATGCCAACATTAGATATGATTGGTGTAAATAATAGAAACCTAAAAACATTCGAAGTAAGTTTGGATTTCAGCAAAGAATTGGCCTCAAAAATTCCGAATGATTTTGTAAAAGTTTCCGAAAGCGGGATTTCATCAGTCGAAGCGATAAATGAATTAAAGCCATACGGATACAAAGGATTCTTGATTGGAGAAAACTTTATGAAAACCGATAATGCAGGAAAAGCAGCAACGGAATTTATAAAAAAAATAGCCCCCTAACCCCCGAAGGGGGAATTAGCAACTAATAAATATTAGTCATTATGCAATCATCTTCAGAAAAACAGACCAATACAAATTTGCAACCAACATCCGCTCAAGAACTCCCCCTTCGGGGGTTGGGGGGCTGTGGTATTAAAATCTGTGGCATGAAATACCCCGACAATATACTCGAAGTAGGTTCACTCCTACCCGATTATATGGGATTTATATTTTGGCCAAAATCGGCTCGCTATTTTGACGGAGATATGCCTAATTTACCAAAATCAATTAAAAAAGTTGGGGTTTTTGTCAATGAAAATATTTCCATAATTGAAACAAAAATAGCAAAATACAATTTGCAAGCCATTCAATTACACGGTCAGGAATCGGTTGAATTCTGTTCCGAATTAAAAGCTAAATCTGGTGCTGTAATTGAAATTATCAAAGTATTTTCGGCTGATGAAAATTTTGATTTTAGCGTTTTAAAACCCTACGAATCCGTTTGTGATTATTTTCTTTTTGATACCAAAGGAAAATTACCTGGCGGGAACGGAATCACTTTCGATTGGCGAATATTAGAAAACTATCCATCCTCAAAACCGTTTTTCCTTAGTGGTGGAATCGGAATCGAAGAAATAAAAAACATAAAGGAAATTTCGAAAACCAATTTACCGCTTTATGCTATCGATATAAACAGTAAATTTGAAATTGAACCAGGACTGAAAGATATCAAAATATTGAAAGATTTAAAAATTGAAATAATCGATGCATTTAAAATTTAAATTCATCATTTAAAATAAAAAAAATGAGTTACAACGTCAACGAAAAAGGCTATTACGGCGAATTTGGAGGAGCTTACATTCCCGAAATGTTATACCCAAATGTAGAAGAACTGCGTCAAAATTATTTAAAAATAACAGCAGATCCTGAGTTTCAAGCAGAGTTTGATGCACTATTAAAAGATTACGTAGGTCGCCCTACTCCATTGTATTTTGCAGAACGTTTATCAGAACAATACAATACCAAAATCTACCTCAAAAGAGAGGATTTGTGTCATACAGGTGCACACAAAGTCAACAATACCATTGGGCAAATTTTATTAGCCAAACGATTGGGCAAAAAACGTATCATTGCCGAAACGGGTGCCGGTCAACATGGTGTGGCAACAGCAACCGTTTGTGCCTTGATGGGGTTAGAATGCATCGTCTACATGGGAGAAATTGACATCAAGCGTCAAGCACCCAATGTAGCACGTATGAAAATGCTCGGCGCCGAAGTTCGTCCAGCGCTTTCGGGTTCTAAAACCTTGAAAGACGCTACTAACGAAGCCATTCGCGATTGGATTAACAACCCAGTTGATACCTATTACATCATCGGATCAGTCGTAGGACCACATCCTTATCCCGATATGGTGGCACGTTTTCAATCGGTTATTTCAAAAGAAATCAAAGAACAATTACTGGAAAAAGAAGGTCGTGAAAACCCAGATTATGTGATTGCATGTGTGGGTGGTGGTAGCAACGCTGCAGGTGCCTATTATCATTTTCTCGACAATCCAGATGTAAATATTATAGCTGTCGAAGCAGCTGGTTTAGGAGTAGATTCAGGTGAAAGTGCCGCTACATCCGCTTTGGGAAAAATTGGAATCATTCACGGAAGTAAAACCCTTTTGATGCAAACCCCAGACGGTCAAATTACGGAACCGTATTCCATTTCGGCAGGGCTAGATTACCCAGGTGTAGGCCCAATGCACGCGCATTTGTTTGCTTCGGGTAGAGCGCAATTCATCTCTATTACCGATGAGCAGGCTATGGATTGGGGACTGCAACTTTCCAAAATGGAAGGTATTATTCCAGCCATCGAAAGTGCCCATGCCTTTGCCGTTCTCGACGAAATGAAGTTCAAAAAAGATGATATCGTAGTCATTAATCTTTCGGGAAGAGGAGACAAAGACTTAAACACTTATATTGATTATTTCAAATTGTAATATAATAATTGGGGTGTTTCCCTCCCGAAAAGGTCGGGTCGGGCTGTACGCTATATTCCCGATTAACAAAAACTACGGCAAAAAAGCCTTGTTTTTCTAAATCGGGAGATGCCGCTTCCATCCCTAACACGCATTCGACAAACATATAAAATTTAGGTACAATTAACATTTCCAAAAAATAGAATCTATGCAAAAATTATTCACTTACGGAACTTTACAAGATACAGATGTTCAAGAAAATCTTTTTGGACGTATTCTTCAAGGGACTCCAGAGACATTAATTGGTTATGAACTAAGTGAAATTCAAATTGAAGAAGAATTTGGATTAGTGCACTACCCTATCATTATGGAAACCAAAGACTCAAACGATACCATTAGTGGAATTTTATACGAAGTTACAATGAATGATCTTCATCAAGCCGATCTTTACGAAGGAAAACATTATAAACGCATTGAAGTACAATTGCAATCCAATCAAAAAGCGTGGGCTTATACTTTGGCCATATAAATTAGCACACTAAAAATTCAAAAAAACAGATGTAATGTCTGAAAAAATATATAAAAATGAACCGAATAAATCAAAAATTACAAGAAGATAAAAAGATACTTTCCATTTACTTTTCAGCTGGATATCCTAATTTGAATGACACCGTACAAATCATTCAGGATTTAGAGAAAAATGGTGTCGATATGATCGAAATTGGATTGCCCTTTAGTGATCCTTTGGCAGATGGACCAACCATTCAAGCGAGTTCTACCCAAGCGTTGCATAACGGAATGACCACACAAATTTTATTTGACCAATTGAAGGACATTCGCCAAAGCGTAACAATTCCGTTAGTGATTATGGGTTATTTCAATCCAATATTACAATATGGGGTGGAGAATTTTTGTAAAAAATGTGCCGAAATAGGAATCGATGGCTTAATCATTCCTGATCTTCCAGTTGATGTCTATGCAGACCAATACAAAGCCACTTTCGAAAAATACGGATTAATCAATGTCTTCTTGATTACACCACAAACTTCTGTAGAACGCATTCGTTTTATTGATAGCGTTTCGGATGGATTTATTTATATGGTGAGCTCGGCGAGTGTAACGGGATCTCAATCTGGTTTTGGAAGTATCCAAGAAGATTATTTCAAACGCATTGCCGACATGAATCTAAAAAACCCACAAGTAATTGGATTTGGAATTAATAATGCGGAAACCTTCAACCAAGCGACTCAGTTTGCCAAAGGAGCCATTATTGGAAGTGCCTTTATCACCCATTTGACTGAGAATGGAATTGGTAAAATTACAGAGTTTGTGAAAGCGATTCGATAGATAATTTAAGCAAAAACGGAATGACAACCACAATACGAACAACTTCCGAAAACATCGATTTTCAAAACCTTGTCGTTTTACTTGATGAAGTTTTAAGAATGAAAGACGGTGAAGATCATGATTTTTACGCTCAGCACAATACACTCGATAAAATCAATCATGTTATCGTTTGTTATCAGGATGATGTTGCTATTGGTTGTGGTGCTTTCAAGGAATTTGATTCGGATACTGTTGAAATAAAAAGAATGTTTGTGCATCCCGATTTTCGAGGAAAAGGCATTGCTAGTTTGGTCTTGACAGCTTTAGAAGTCTGGGCCTGTGAACTCCATTATAGCAGTTGTGTTCTGGAAACAGGGAAAAACAATCCCGAAGCCATTTCTTTATATCACAAATCGGGTTATGAGATAATTCCAAATTATGATCAATATAAAAATGTTAAAACTAGTATTTGCTTAAAAAAATCCATTCAATAAATAATTAACAATGAACCCAAGAATTGAAGTTTTATCAGAAAAGAAATTAATTGGCAAACGATTACAAATGTCACTTGTCAATAATAAAACTTCTGAATTATGGCAAAGTTTTATGCCAAGACGTAATGAAATTCTATACAGTAAAAGCTCCGATTTATTAGCGGTTCAAGTTTATGATATTGCTTATTTTGATGCTTTCAAACCCAATGCTAATTTTGAGAAATGGGCTACTCTTGAAGTAACTCGCTTTGAAAACATTCCCCCCGAAATGGAGTCGTTCATTTTAACGGGTGGACTTTATGCAGTCTTCGAACATAAAGGACAAAGTACTGCAATTTTTGATTATATCTTTACCAATTGGATTCCCAACTCAAAATACAATTTAGACCACAGGCCCCATTTTGAAATATTGGGCGCAAAATACAAAAAAGGAGACCCCAACTCAGAAGAAGAAATTTGGATTCCAATCAAGGAGAAATTATAATAATTTAGTAAAAATAAACCTCCAGCATTTTACCATAATTATTTCTAAAAAAGATCTTAAAAATATTTCTATTTCAAAATTGAATTCTTCCATAATTTAGACTGGATCCCGAATTTATAGGGAATCACAGCCTTTTTTAAACCGTTAAAATAATGTTAAAAATATATTAAACAATCGTTTAATTTAAACAGTTGTTTAATTTCGCATCGAATAAAAAATAAAGCATTGAAAACTGACTTTAACGACAAACAAATTCAAATTATTCAAGTAGCCGAAAAGCTATTTGCCGAAAAAGGATTTGATGGCACATCGATTAGAGATATTGCCAAAGAAGCCAAAATAAATATCGCAATGATATCCTATTATTTTGGTTCCAAAGAACAACTTCTAGAGTCGCTCATCATTTACCGTGCAACAGATATTAAATTACAATTGGATAATTTAATTCTGGAAGATTTAAATCCTGCTGAAAAAATAAATAAACTTATTGAACTTTATATTTATAAAATCAACGGCAACAGATGCATTTATAAAATTGTACATTTTGAATTTTCCTCTCAAAAGAGAGAAATTAATATGGAGGCATTTACCGAGTTAAAAAAAGGAAATCTAAAAACACTCGAAGCCATTATCCAAGATGGGCAAGAGAAAGGTTTTTTTAGAAAAGATATAATAGTTCCGCTAATCACACCTACCATTCTTGGTACCTATTTTCATTTTCATATGAATAAACCTTTTTATGAAAATTTATTAGAATTAAACACCGAAGAGAAATACAATACCTATATAAAAACAACTCTAACAATGCACATACAACAAACCATTAAAGCCCTCTTGACCTATGAAAGTTAGTTCTATAATATTCATTGGGGGATTCTTCTTTGGGATTACATCCATAAATGCCCAAGAGAAAACCAACTTAAAGTTGGAAGAAGCCATACAATTGGCTTGGACAAAAAGCAATGAGGTTTCATTAGCCAATACTAAAGTGGAAACCAAAAAACAAGAATTACAATCGGTTAAAAACAATCAATATCCTGATTTAAAAATTACCGGTCAATACCTTCGTTTAACAGAAGCAACTGTTGATTTACAGTTTAATGCAGGAGCAAAAGCACTTCCTGCACCTGATCAATTACTAATTGGCCAAGCCAGTTTAAAAGTACCTGTTTTTGCAGGGATGAAAATTCAAAATGGCATCAAACTTCAGGATAATCTATTCCAAGCTGAAAATGCAATGGCATCGAAAACCAAAGAAGATATAGCCATGAGAGTGATAAACTATTATGCCAATTTGTACAAAACACAAAGAACCATTGAGCTATTAAAGGAAAATCAAAAAAGTGCAGAACAAAGAGTAACTGATTTTACTGCCCTAGAAAAAAACGGCATTATTCCCCGTAACGATCTATTGAAATCTCAGCTTCAGGTTTCAAAAATTCAGTTGTCCTTGGACGAAGCAATAAATAATGAAACAATCATTAATTACTATTTGGTAACATTGTTGAAATTACCAACCGAGACTAAAATAAAAGTTCAAGAAAGTGATTTAATTAACTTTCCAAAGAATTCAGTCCCATCGGATGAACAACCTGCTTTTGAAAACCGAAAAGATTTACAAGCAATACAATATCAAGAAAAAGCCACTCAATACAATGTAAGCATGGCCAAAGGAGATTATTATCCAAATGTTGCTTTGGTTGGAGGATATGCTGCGTTAAATTTGAACAACATTATTACATTAGAAAATGCCATGTTTTTTGGAGTAGGATTATCATACGATATCAGTGGTATTATCAAAAATGGAACTCAGGTAAAAATTGCAGAAAGCAAAGCACTTGAAGTAAAAAACTCTGAAGAATTATTAAAAGACAATATTCGAATACAAGTACAACAAGCCATTACCAATTATGATTTGGCACAAAAACAAGATGTAGTTTACAACCAAGCT